>DATCJN010000050.1:0-28049 GCA_036562755.1 Clostridia bacterium
TACAAGGCGTATGACTAATCTGTCAAAATCGCCTGTAGATGACCTAAAAAGCCCGAAGGCAATTATGCTTAACGAAGCTGTTAACAAAGCTTTAGAGGAATTAAGTCAGATACGGGTCGAACGAAGCGCTGATAAAGCTGAAGACGAAGAAGCTTTGCGCAGGCGCGAAGAAGCGGCAAAACAAGCGTTGGACACAGCGCTCAAAGCAAAGAAGGAATTTTTGGAATCGGTTAAGAAACAAGTCAACGACTATTACCAAGAGGCCGCTTTAAAAGATTCGCAAGACAAGACCGATTCGACCGCGCAAGAATTAAAAAAGAGAAAGACCGATTTAGAGTTAATCGAAGCAGCGGTAAGCGACCTTGAAGCAAAATTAAAAGAAGTTTCAAGGCTTGTAAATAAAACGGGAAGCGAAGCTAAGAAAAAAGCAACGATTCCCAAAAGCAAGATAGAAGAAGGCATAGCAGCCGTGTTAATGGAAGCGGCAAAAACCAAAACAAAAACTCAAAATTTAGAGCAAGAGGCTGATAAAGTGGAAAAGAAGAATAAGACAACGACAAAGACCGTTGAAAAAGAAACTATGGTTGATGAAAGCGGCAGATATCGTTTGAAAAAATTATATAACGAAGTCGTCGTCAAGGATCTAATCAAGCAATTTGGCTACAAGAATGTTAACGAAGTTCCCAAGATTGAAAAGATTGTAGTCAACAGAGGCTTGGGCGATGTAAAAGACGACGGCAAGAAGTTTAACGCCGCAGTAGAAGAGTTGGCTTTGATATGCGGACAAAAACCCGTAGTTACCAAGGCTAAAAAGTCTGTTGCTAACTTTAAAGTAAGAGCGGGAATGAACGTCGGCTGCATGGTTACTCTTCGCGGCAACCGCATGTATGAATTTTTGGATAAATTAATTTCTATGGCATTGCCCCGCGTTAGAGACTTTAGAGGCTTAAACGGCAATTCATTTGACGGACGCGGAAATTATACCTTTGGCATTAAAGAACAGCTTATCTTCCCCGAAATCAAATACGACTCTGTGGAGAAGGTAAGAGGATTTGATATAACAATCGTTACAACAGCCAAGACCGACGAAGAAGCCAAAGCCTTGTTAAAAGGCATAGGAATGCCGTTGGCAAATTAAGGAGACAAAATAATGGCAAAAAAAGCATTAATAAACAAACAAAAAAAGCCTGCAAAATTTTCTACGCGCGCATATACCCGTTGCAATATATGCGGCAGACCTCACGCTGTTTTGCGTAAATATGGCATTTGCAGAATTTGCTTTCGCAACCTTGCGTATCGCGGTGAAATTCCCGGCGTAAGAAAATCGAGTTGGTAAGGAGGCACTAGAATGGTTACTGATCCCATTTCTGATTTTTTGACAAGGATAAGAAACGCGCTTACCGCTAGACACGCTACGGTAGAAATTCCCGCAAGCAAGATTAAAAAGCAAATAGCCGATATCTTGGTAGAAGAAGGCTATATAAAGAGCGCCGAGCTCAAGGGCGAAGGCAAAGACAGCAAAATTATCATCGAACTAAAATACGGCCCTAAATATGAAAAAGTTATAACCGACCTTAAGAGAATTTCTAAGCCGGGCTTGAGAATTTATTGCTCGCATAACGAAATTCCTAAGGTTTTAAACGGTTTGGGTATAGCTATTTTGTCCACCAGCAAAGGCATTATGACAGACAAAAAAGCGCGACAGAACAAAGTAGGCGGCGAAGTGCTTGCTTATGTTTGGTAGGAGGAAGTAAGAATGTCTCGTATTGGAAGAAAGCCCGTATTAGTTCCTAACGGCGTTAATGTCGCGGTTAATAATAACATAGTAACCGTAAAAGGACCTTTGGGCGAGCTTAGCAGAAAGATAGAGTCCAAAGATATAACCGTTAAAGTCGAAGACGGCAAGATTTTGGTAACACGCGCCAACGAAGAAAAGGAAACCAAGGCTTTACATGGATTATATAGGACGCTCATTAATAATATGGTTGTCGGCGTAACCCAAGGTTATTCAAAGAAATTAATAATAGCCGGCGTTGGTTATAAGTGCCAAGTAACAGGCTCTAAGCTTGTATTGAATATAGGTTTTTCTACTCCTGTGGAAGTGGAAATTCCCAATGATTTAAAAGTGGCTTGCCCTGCCGCTACCGAAATTGAGATAAAAGGCATTGATAAAGAGTTTGTAGGGCAATTTGCCGCAAAAGTTAGAGCGATCAAAAAAGTCGAACCCTATCATGGATATGGTATTTATTACTCTGATGAAAGGGTTGTTCGCAAAGAAGGCAAGAAGGCTGCAAAATAAGGAGTAAGATATGATATCCAAAGCCGATAAAAATAGAATTAGACAAAAACGCCACTTGCGTATAAGAAAGAAAATATTCGGAGACGCCGATAGACCTAGATTAAGCGTTTATCGCAGTCTAAACCACATTTATGCGCAAATCATAGACGATACTAAAGGACATACTTTGGTTGCTTGCTCCACTTTGGAAAAGGGACTAAAGGAAGTTCTAAAAGGCAAGACCAAGCAAGAACAAGCTAGAATAATAGGCCAAGAAATTGCTAAAAAGGCTCTTGCCGCAAATATTCAAAACGTGGTATTTGACAGAGGCGGATACCTCTATACAGGAAGAATCAAACAGGTAGCTGACGGCGCAAGAGAAGCCGGGCTGAAGTTTTGAAGGAGGAAATTAAATTCATAATGGCTAAGCGTGAAGAAAGACAACAACAGCCCAAAGATGAATTAAAACGCAAACTGGTACGCGTAAGACGTGTAGCTAAAGTTGTTAAGGGCGGAAGAAATATTCGCTTTACAGCAGTTGTAGTTGTAGGCGACGAGAAAGGTTCGGTAGGCGTTGGCACCGGCAAGGCTAACGAAGTTCCTGCAGCTATTGAAAAGGCGGCAGCTAATGCCAAGAAGAATATGGTTACCATCGCGTTAAGCGAAACCACCATTCCTCACGAAGTGATTGGCAAATACGGCAAGGGTTGCGTATTTATGCGTCCCGCCCCTCCCGGCACAGGCGTTATAGCCGGCGGCAGCGTAAGAGCAGTTTTGGAACTTGCCGGAATTAAAGACATAGCGACCAAATCGCTTGGTTCCTCCAACCCTATCAACTGTGTAAAAGCTACTTTAGAAGGGCTTAAGAGTTTGCGTTCTCCTGAAAAAGTCGCGGCTTTGCGCGGAAAGTCCGTCGAAGAGATTATAAACTAGGAGTAGTTTAAAATGGCTAAAAAAACAGCAGCGGCTGCCCAAGTTAAAGTAACTTTGATTAAGAGCACGATAGGCAGTTTGGACAAACATATAAAGACAGTGGAAGCTTTGGGGCTAAGAAAAGTCGGAAGCTCCAAGATCTTTAACGACAATCCGGCTTTAAGAGGAATGTTGGACGTTGTTCGACACCTTGTAAAAGTCGAAGAGGTAGGAGTTAAGTAATATGAATATACACGATTTAAGACCGCAAGAGGGCGCTCGCCAAAAACCTAAAAGACTTGGCAGAGGTATCGGTTCCGGTTTAGGCAAAACTTCCGGAAAAGGCCACAAAGGTCAAAACGCGCGCAGCGGAGGCGGAGTTCGTCCCGGATTTGAAGGCGGTCAAATGCCCTTAACCAGAAGATTGCCCAAAGTCGGCTTTAACAACGCGTTTAAAAAGGTCTATAATATCGTTAATATTGACGCGTTAAATATTTTTGACGACGGCGCGGTAGTCAATGTTGATGCATTGTTAGAAAAAGGCGTTATCAAAAAGGTAGAACCTTACGGCCTAAAGGTTTTAGGCAAAGGCGAACTAACAAAAAAACTTACCGTTCAGGCATCCAAGTTTTCTGCTAGCGCTAAAGAACTAATCGAAAAAGCCGGCGGTAAGGCAGAGGTGGTATAATGTTTGAGACGCTCAAAAACGCATTTAAAGTAAAAGAAATACGTAAAAAGATATTTATCACATTGTTTCTGCTCCTAATCTATCGCTTCGGATGCTGGCTTCCTATTCCCGGAGTTGCGACAGACTATTACAACCAAGAAATACAAGATACTCTGTTGGGATTGATGTCGGCGTTAAGCGGCGGAGCTTTGAGAAACGGTGCGTTTTTGGCGTTAGGAATCGTTCCTTATATTAACGCTTCCATTATAATGCAACTACTTGGCGTTGCCATTAGGCCCCTTGAAAATTTATTAAAGCAGGGCGAGGAGGGCAGACGCAAGTTCAATCAATATACCAGATTTTTGACCTTAGCTTTAGCGTTGGCGCAGTCCATAGTTATCGTAATCGACTGGTCTAGAAGCGGCTGGATATACGAAGAACTCTTTGGCGCAAGCGCTAATCTAAACTGGCTCATTTCAACCTTTGTAGTAATAATTATGGTAGCCGGCGTATCGTTTACGATGTGGCTGGGCGAGAAAATTACCGAGCTTAATATCGGCAACGGCATTTCGCTGTTGATATTCATAGGTATTTTGGCGACGGCAGCGCAAAGCGTTGAAGCTACCATAAAAAATATATTCGAAGGCAAAGAAGAAGCTATTTGGCTGTTGGTTGCGTTCCTTTTGATGATTGTGGTAATCTTTACCTTTATCGTATTTGTGGATTTGTCCGAAAGGCGCATACCCATTCAATACGCAAAGCAAATCAAGGGACGCAAGATGTTTGGCGGTCAATCTACCCATATACCTATTAAGGTAAACGCTTTAGGCGTTATGCCTATGATTTTCGCTTCGGCGCTGGTTACTTTCCCTCAAATAATTATGCAGCTATTTGCAGCCGAAAGCGAAGCGTACCGCTGGTATATGAAATATTTGGGCGTAGGCACATGGCCTTACGCTGTAGTAACAGGTTTATTGATCTTCGGGTTCTCTTTCTTTTATGCTAAGATTCAATTTAACCCTGAAGAAATCAGCCGAAACATTCAACAATACGGCGGATTTATACCCGGTATAAGACCCGGCAAACCTACTACCGAATATTTGGCAAAGATAAACAACAGACTTACCTTTGTGGGCGCTATATTCTTGGCGTTTATCGCTTTGGTTCCCTCTGTTATATTCGCAACCGTGTTTGCATCGGAGGCTCAATTGATAAACGCGTTTAGCTCGACAGGTATGCTGATCGTAGTAAGCGTGGCGTTGGAGTTTGACAAACAGCTTCAAGGTCAGTTGATGATGAAGCATTATAAAGGATTCTTGAAGTAATGAATATAATCTTACTAGGCGCTCCCGGGGCAGGCAAAGGCACTCAGGCGGTTAGAATTTGCGGCAAGTATAATATCCCCCATATTTCCACGGGCGATATATTGCGCGCAAACATTAAGCTAGGCACCGAAATCGGTCTAAAGGCAAAGTCCTATATAGACCAAGGCGCCTTGGTCCCCGACGAAGTGGTCATAGAGATTGTAAAAAATAGATTAAACGAGGACGATTGCAAGGGCGGTTATTTATTGGACGGTTTCCCCCGCACCAAGCCTCAAGCCCAAGCTTTAGACGAATTTGCAAAAATCGATATAGTGCTTAATATAGATATAGACTTAGACATTCTTGTCGACAGGCTTTCGGGCAGAAGGGTTTGCTCTTCTTGCGGCGCTCCCTATCATATCAGCACTTACAGCGAATCAAAATGCGCCGTTTGCCAAGGGGACGTAGTCCAAAGACCGGACGACCAGCCCGAAACCGTAAAAGCAAGACTAAAAACCTATACTCTTCAAACCAAGCCGTTGATTGACTACTATGCCCAAAAAGGTTTATTAGTCAACATAAACGGAAATCAAGACATAGAAAAAGTGTTTGAAGATGTAGTAAATGTATTAAATAATAGATGATAACAATAAAAACGCCATATGAAATAGAAAAGATGCGAAAAGCGGGCATGATATTAAGAGATACCCTTGATATCATGCGCGATAATATAAAAGTCGGCATCACGACCAAAGAGTTGGATGAAATGGCTTATAAATATATCACTTCTTGCGGCGCTCATCCATCTTTTTTGGGATACAGGGGATACCCCGCTTCGATATGTGCGTCCATTGACGACGAAGTCGTTCACGGAATACCATCCGAAGATAAGGTTTTAGAAGAAGGCCAAATCATCAGTATAGACGCGGGCGTTTATCTGGACGGTTTCCACGCGGACGCCGCCAGGACTTTTGAGGTAGGCAAGGTATCCAAAGAAAAACAAAGGCTAATCCAAGTGACCGAACAAAGCTTCTTTGAAGGCTTGAAAGTCTTAAAAGACGGAGTAAGGCTGGGCGATTTATCGAGCGCTATACAAACTTTTGTCGAAAGCGCGGGATTTTCGGTGGTAAGAGCTTTGGTAGGGCACGGAATCGGCAAACAGATGCACGAAGATCCTTCCGTTCCAAACTTCGGAGCGGCTGGAACGGGTATAAAGCTCAAAAAAAATATGACAATTGCGATTGAACCTATGGTAAACATGGGTAAATACGAAGTAATATTTTGTCCTGACGGTTGGACAGTCAAAACAAAAGACGGATTGCCGTCGGCGCACTATGAAAACACGGTTGTAATAACCTCGGACGGCGCCGAAATCTTGACGCTTTAAGAGGTGGATATGGAAGCTGAACTCGGAAGGGTGGCGTTGTCAACCGCGGGAAGAGACAAGGGCAAGTATTTTGTGATTTGCGGCTTGGTAGATGAAAAATTTGTCTTGATAGCTGACGGAAAATTTCACAAAATAGGCGCTCCTAAGAAAAAAAACATAAGACATTTGAAGCTGTTAAAACAGACCATTTTAGCCGAAAAGCTAAAAAACAACCAAAAGATATTTGACTCGGAATTATATAAAGCTTTAAAAGTTTTTTATAACGACGACAAAAAGGAGGAATAGTGTGCCAAGAGACGAAAATATAGAAGCAGAAGGCGTTGTAGTGGAAGCAATGCGCGGCACTATGTTTAAGGTAAAATTGTCCAATGGGCATATTATTACCGCTACATTGTCGGGAAAACTTAGAGTCAACTACATAAGAGTTATGCCGGGAGATTATGTCAAGGTTGAATTGTCGCCTTACGACATAACTAAAGGACGAATAACCTGGCGCGGCAAGAGCTAAAAAATTTAAACGGAGATACAAAATGAAAGTCAGACCTTCAGTAAAACCTATGTGCGACAAATGCAAAGTAATTAAGCGTAACGGAAAGGTTATGGTTATTTGCTCCAAAAACCCTAACCACAAACAAAGACAAGGATAATCTAGGATACAAATACGAAAAAGCTGTTTTTTACCGCAAAAAAACGGCTCATTCCTTTTCGTGTAGTTATATATACTTTAAAAAAATCTAAATAAGGAGATTACAAGGTGGCACGCATAGCCGGTATTGATTTGCCTAGAGAAAAGAGAATAGAAATCGGACTGACCTATATTTATGGAATAGGCAGACCTTTGGCAAACGAAATTTTAAAGAAAACCAATGTAAACCCGGATATAAGGGTAAAAGACTTGTCGGAAAGCGATGTCAGCAAGCTAAGAGAATACATTGAAAAGAACTTAGTAGTTGAAGGCGACCTAAGAAGAGAAGTCGCTATGAACATTAAGAGATTGCAAGACATCGGTTGTTATAGAGGCTTGCGTCATCGTAAGGGCTTGCCCGTAAGAGGACAAAGGACAAAGACAAACGCGCGCACCCGCAAGGGTAAGAGACGCACGGTTGGTCGCGGCAAGGGAGGTAAGTAAGAATGGCAGTTAAAAAAGCGACAAAAAAACGTAAGGTTACGCGCAATATAGACAAAGGACACGCGTATATACAAGCGTCGTTTAACAATACTTTAGTTACAATCACCGATGAACAAGGCAACGCTTTATGTCAAAGCAGTGCCGGTATGTTAGGCTTTAAGGGTTCCAGAAAATCCACGCCCTTTGCGGCGCAAATGGCTGCTGAAGACGCGGGCAAACGCGCATACGATCAAGGCATCAGAAGCGTGGAAGTTTATGTAAAAGGTCCCGGAGCCGGCAGAGAATCGGCTGTTAGAGCTTTGGCTACGGCGGGTTTAAATATAACATTAATTAGGGACGTGTCTCCCATTCCTCACAACGGATGCAGACCGCCCAAGCGCAGAAGGATATAGGAGGTAACTTAGATGGCAAAATACACAGGTGCAGACTGCCGTTTGTGCAGAAGAGAAGGAATGAAGCTATTTTTGAAGGGCGATAGATGCACCTCCAAAAAATGCGCTATAGAAAGAAGGCCTACGCCTCCCGGAATGCACGGAATGGGCAGAAAGAGAAATAGCGAATACGGTTTGCAATTAAGAGAAAAACAAAAGGTTAAGAGATATTACGGACTTGTTGAAAAACAATTTGAGAACTATTATATCAAGGCTTCCAAACAAAAAGGCGTTACGGGCGAAATTATGTTGTCCATGCTTGAAAGAAGACTTGACAATGTAGTTTACCGTATGGGAATAGGTTTTTCGAGAGCCCAAGCCCGTCAAATCGTTAACCACGGCCATATTACCGTAAACGGCAAAAAAGTAGATATTCCGTCATATCAGGTTAACGCGGGCGATGTAATCGCTATTAAGCCTTCCAGCAAAGAAAAGTTTGCTTATTTGAAAGAATACAGGCCTATAATTCCTAAATGGCTTGAGTTCTCTACAGAGACTTTGGAGGGCAAGATATTAGCGTTACCCGCAAGAGAAGACATCGATCTCAACATAAGAGAGCAATTGATTGTCGAGCACTACTCCAAGTAATCATTTAAAAGGAGATTAATATAAATATGATGGAAATAGAAAGACCCAAAATTCAGTGCGACGAGAGCGCTGACGGCAGTTATGCCAAGCTTACCATTGAGCCGTTGGAACGCGGTTTTGGTATAACTTTGGGCAACTGTTTAAGACGCGTGCTTTTGAGCGCATTGCCGGGGGCGGCTATCAAGGGTATTAGAATTGAGGGCGTAAAACACGAATTCAGCACTATAAAAGGCGTCAGAGAAGACGTAGCCGAAATAGTTCTCAATCTAAAAGGTATAGCCGTAAAGACAGCTTCTCAAGATCGCAACTATCAAACAGTTTTGAGATTATACGCGGCAACGCCTGGCGTTGTTACCGCAAAAAATATAGAAACGCATTCCGATGTGGAAATTCTTAACCCCGACCATTATATTTGCACATTGGACGCGGGCGCGGTTCTGGATATGCAGTTGACTATTGGCAGGGGCAGAGGCTATGTTAGCGCCAACGATAATAAAGACCCCAACGCGCCGTTAGGATATATTCCTATCGATTCTATTTTCACTCCCGTAAAAAAGGTCAATTTCGAAGTAGGCAATACCCGTGTCGGACAAAACATCGACTATGACAAATTGACGCTTGAAGTTCAAACCAACGGCACGATGTCCGCTAGAGAGGTTGTATCTCTATCGGCTAAAATAGTAGAAGACCATATTAGACTTTTTGTCAACTTATCGGACAGCATAAGCGGAATGGACATTTTGGTCAACCGCGAAAAAGACAAACACCAAAAGATTTTGGAAATGAGCATAGAAGATTTGGACTTGTCCGTGCGTTCGTTTAACTGTCTAAAACGCGCTAATATCAACACTATAGAAGACTTGACCAAGCGCACGGAAGAAGACATGCTAAAAGTCCGCAACCTTGGCAGAAAGTCTTTGGAAGAAGTTATCAACAAGCTAGCCGAGCTTGGACTTAGCTTAAAAAAGAGTGATGAGTAAGGAGCTATAATAATGGGATACAAATTAGGAAGACCTACCGATCAAAGAATGGCGATGCTTCGCAATCAGGTTTCGCAGCTTTTTTGGTATGGCAAAATACAAACAACTTTTGCTCGCGCTAAATCCGTTCAAAAAATAGCCGAAAAACTTTTGACGCTCGCTATTGATACCCATGACGATGTGGTAAAAGTAGAGCTTACAAAAACGGACGCAAAAGGCAAGGAATATAAAGTAGAGCATTATAACGACGGACCTAAAAAGCTGGCCGCAAGAAGAAGATTGATGGCTAATCTATATGATTTGCAAGAAATTAAGAGCAAAGACGAATCCAAGACCGCTTATAAGGCCAGAACAAAGGATATTAAACATCCTTTAATTGAAAAGATATTTAACGAATACGCGCCTAAGTATTCTCAAAGAGCAAAAGAAGGTCAAGGCGGCGGATATACAAGAATCATAAAAGTAGGTCAACGCCGCGGCGACGCCGCCGAATTGGCTATAATTGAATTAATCTAAAAAAAATAAATCCCTTTCTCTTCTCAAGAAAGGGATTGTTAATTTTGTGTTATCGACAGGCCTTATAGGCCTGTTTTTATTTTTTAGGATATTTTCATTATAAAAATACTAGCCGAAATGTTCAATATAGCGTTACCTGTATCATTTACCACAACCAGCTCGCTGGGATCGGGAGCGGGTGGAGTTGTAAACCAGGCGTAGCCGACCGCGGTAAAAGTCGAGGTGATTAAGCCTATCATTGCGTTGCTGCCGGGAACATTTATACCGTTTAGACGCAAGACAAAGTTTAAAACCGCAAGCGCCGCGCTGCTGCCTGTAACGTTATATTGAACTATATACGTTGAATTGGGCGCAAGCTCAAAAGTATCGCTGCCGGGCGTATGGCTTATATCCGTTCCGCTTATAGCGCCGTTATTGATAAAAGGAATAGTGCCGTTGGGTAGAACGCTTGTTCCCGGGGATTCAGTATAGGCAGTTAAAAGATTGTCAATAACAAGGGGCGGGCCTGTAGGACCTTCCGGGCCTGTAGGACCTTCCGGGCCTGTAGGACCTGCGGGGCCTTCTGGACCTGTAGGACCTGTTGGACCTTCAGCACCGGTAGGACCAGTGGGACCTGTAGGTCCGGCGGGACCGATTAAGCCTTGAGGACCCGTAGGGCCTTCTGGGCCTGTAGGACCTGTAGGACCGGTTGGACCTATTAAACCTTGGGGACCAGTAGGGCCAGTGGGACCGGTAGGGCCGGTAGGGCCTGTTGGACCGTCTGCGGGACCTGCAGGGCCTGTGGGGCCTGTAGGACCTGTGGGACCAGTGGGACCAGTGGGGCCTGTATGTCCTCTAGGGCCAGGCGGACCGGGGCAGCCTCTTGGGCCGGGAGGACCCGGAGGACCGGCGCAGCAACAATCGCAGCAATCTATTTTTCTTTTGCAATCGTCAAAAAACATATTCTCGCTTCTCCTTATATTTTTACTACATTATATGAAATTCTATATAATCAAGACATTAAGCTGTTTTTAAATTTAAGAATAAATTGGCTAAAACGGCATAAAAACAGGCTCAGAAGCGAGCCTGTTTTTAATTTTACGCGTCGGCTATCTTAAACAGCGACAACCAAGCGGTTCTTCCGGGGACGCCGGACAGCGTTATACCGGCAACCGAAAAGAAAGATACTCCTACCAAATCGCCTGCAGCGAATTCAAATATGAAGTTAACTACGGGTTGAATAAACTCTTCTTGCTGGACAACCAACACTTGTTCGCTGGCCGCGAGATTAGTTCCGTTTTGCGTGACATACATCTGCAATCCTCCGCCTGCACTGGTAACTTGGCCGCTATAGCTGGCGGAAACAAAATATATTCCGCTTTCGCCTATTTCTAAATTGTTGCCGTTTTGGATTACATTCAAGGTCGGGCCTAGAATGTTCAGAGGAACGGGAGTACTAGTTACAGGCGGTATTTCAAGAATTCCGCCAAAGAATAAGTCTAATTCGCCGAAAGCGCTTGCAAGCGCGGGGCCGGTGGGACCAGTAGGGCCTTCAGGGCCGGTGGGACCGATCAAACCTTGAGGGCCTTCGAGACCTGTAGGACCGGTAGGGCCGGCGGGACCGATTAAGCCTTGAGGACCTGTAGGGCCTGTAGGGCCTGTAGATCCGATTAGGCCTATAGGACCGGTGGGGCCTGTAGGACCGGTAGGGCCGGTAACTCCTGTAGCGGGACCTGCGGGGCCGGTAGGGCCAGTAGGACCTTCGGGACCGGTAGGACCTTCAGGACCGGTAGGACCGGTAGGGCCTTCGGGGCCTGTAGGACCGATTAAGCCTTGAGGACCTATAGGGCCGGTGGGGCCGGTAGGGCCGGTGGGACCTGTAGGGCCGATAGGGCCTGGGCAGCCTCTAGGACCGGGAGGGCCTGGAGGGCCAGGACAGCAGCAATCGCAGCAATTTAATCTTTTGTAATCATCAAAAAACATAATATGCGCTCTTTTAATAATTTGCTATTACATAATATGATTTAAAGATAAAAATGGGGTTTATAAAAAAAGCAGGCCCAATATTTAGGCCTGCTTTTTTGGTAAATAGTTGTTAGGCTTAGGATATCTTCATAATAGATATGCTTGCCGCTACGCCGACTACTATACCGGCCGTGTTGTTTACAACCACAAGTTCGCTAGGATCGGGCGCCGCGGGAGTCGTAATGAAAGCGTAGCCGGTGGCCGATAAAGTTCCCGCAACTACGCCTGCAGAAGCGTTGCTTCCGGGCACTTCTACGCCGTTGAGCTCAAGAACGAAGTCCATCGTCAATAGCGCCGCGGCTGTTCCGCTGACGGTGTATTGCACTTGGTAAGTTTCGTTGGGCGCGAGCGTAAAGGTGTCAGAACCGGGCACGTGTCCGATATCTGTTCCGCCTATAGCGCCGTTGGTTGCAAACGGCACCGTTCCGCCAATAGCGATCGTGATGCCTGGCTCGGTAACCGCCGTTAAGAAGGTGTCCAAAACGAGTTCGCCGGGAGGGCCGGTAGGGCCTTCGGGACCTGTAGGGCCGGTGGGACCTGTGGGGCCTGTAGGGCCGGTAGGACCTGTAGGGCCAGTGGAGCCTGTAGGACCGGTGGGACCTTCGGGGCCGGTAGGACCGGTGGGACCTTCGGGGCCTGTAGGACCGATTAAGCCTTGAGGACCTATAGGGCCGGTGGGGCCGGTAGGACCTGTAGGGCCAGTGGGGCCTGTAGGACCGGTAGGACCGCCGGAAGGGCCGGTAGGACCTATAGGGCCGGTGGGACCTGTGGGGCCTGTAGGGCCGGTGGGGCCGGTAAAGCCTCTAGGACCGGGCGGACCGGGACAACCTCTAGGGCCTGGAGGGCCAGGCGGGCCGGGGCAGCAGCATGGGTCGCAACAATCTATTTTTCTTTTGCAATCGTCAAAAAACATCTTTTGCACCCCTTTAAATACTTTGTGTATAACATTATATGTTAGCCTCAAAAAAATGACACAACGCGAAAAAAAAGCCCCTTCAGTATAGAAGGGGCAGTTTATTATGCTAGGTAAGTTATTCAGAAGTAAATCCTTCTCCAATGACTTCGGAAGCTTGCGAGATATAAGTAAACGAATTTGGCGCGTATTCTTTTAAAAGCTGCCTCATAGCGGACACCTGTCTTTTTCTGACAAGGCAGATGAGTAAATTGCGCTCCTTATTTGTGTGCATGCCTTTGGCTTTTATGCAAGTCACCCCGCGGTTTAGCTTGCTCATAATGACAGCGGCAAGTTCATCGGGATTATCTATGATTATCTCAAACCTAACCGCAGATTTTAAACCTTGTAAAATAGCGTCGCTTACCTTTGCGCCAACATACATTTCGACCATAGCCAGAATTATAGGGTCGAAGCTTGTAAACAAAATCGCTGTGACTAACACAATAATAGTGTCAAAGTAGAATATAAAATACGAGACGCTGGTCGCGCTATACTTTCGGTTTGCCAGCGCACCCAAAATGTCCGTTCCCCCCGTGCTTCCGCCTGTTTTTAATAAAATAGCAAGCGAAGCGCCGTTTAACACTCCGCCCGCCAAAGCAGCCAATACTTTGTTGTCAGGCTCGTATCTAAACGTCAAATCGGTGTGCAGTTCGATTTGCTCTAAGGCTATCAAAATTATAGAAATCATTACCGTAGATACCAAAGTTTTTACGGTAAACTTCCAGTCCAAACACTTCCAAGCTATGATAATCAGAGGAATGTTTAGAGCAAAAATAACATAACCGGAGTTAATCTTTCCCTTGGTTAGAATTTCTATCATGGAAGCAATACCGGTTACCCCACCCGTAGCAAATTTGTTAGGAACGATAAAAGAGTGCACCCCAAAAGCTCTTAGTAAGCTGGCGACAAAAATCGCCAAAGCTAACCATAATATAGAAAGAAATGTTTTTCCTTTGCTCATTTGTTTTTCTCTTTTTTTATAGATTTATATCTTACTTATTATATATCTTATCCCAAATAATGAAAAATCATTTGATATTAATTTGGGCTAATATAAATATATAAGTTTAAATTAAAAAGTCAATATTTTGAGACAATAATTATGTTTTAGGACTGGTTAGTATAATTGCTTAATCAAATAACTTTGTGATATACTAAACCATAAAACAAGGCAAAAAAGTATGTCCATAATAGAAGTAAAAAACGTAAAATACGCATATAATTACACCTCTCAAGACGCCATAATAGCTGTCAACGATGTGTCGTTTTCGATAGAAGAGGGCGAATTTGTGGCGCTTGTGGGCCACAACGGCAGCGGAAAATCCACGCTCGCCAAAATGTTAAACGGGCTCATAATTCCCCTAGACGGCGACGTGTTTATCGATGGAATGAATACGCGCGACGATTCTTTGCTCTATGATATCAGGCGTCAAATAGGCGTGGTCTTTCAAAACCCCGACAACCAAATGGTAGCTACTATTATAGAAGACGACGTAGCTTTTGGTCCGGAAAATTTAGGCTTGCCTCCTAAAGAAATCCGCGAGAGAGTTGATTGGGCTTTGGAAGCGGTGGGAATGTCCAAGTACAAAAAAGGCATGCCCTTTAGATTAAGCGGCGGACAAAAGCAGCGCATCGCAATAGCGGGCGTTTTGGCGATTAAGCCGAGGATTTTAGTCTTGGACGAATCGACCTCAATGCTGGATCCCAAAGGCAGAGAGGAAGTATTAAATGTTATCAAGCGCCTTAACAAAGAGCAAAAAATTACCGTGGTGTTGATCACGCATTATATGGACGAAGCGCTGGACGCAGACAGGATTATTATATTAAACAAAGGCAAAGTCGCCTATATGGGCGGCAGGGAAATCTTCCTAGAAGAAGAAAAATTAAAAAGTTATGGGCTTAACGTGCCCGCGCACATACACATTGCCAACGCATTGCGCCGGGGCGGAATGGATTTATCTCAAATTTGGACCGAGCGCGAGCTGGAGGACGAGATATGCCGATTATTATAGATGACCTTTCATACACATATAGCCCAAATACCGCCTTCGCGCACGATGCTTTAAAACATGTGCATATGACCATAGATGACGGCGAATTTTTGGGCATAATAGGGCATACGGGCAGCGGCAAATCTACGTTGGTTTTGCATCTAAACGGGCTTATCAAACTTACTTCGGGCAAAATAATAGTCAACGATATAGATTTGAGCAAAAAATACGACTATAAAAAACTTAGATCTACGGTCGGCATAGTATTTCAATACCCCGAATATCAGCTGTTTGACGAAACGGTAGAAAAAGATATAGCCTTTGGGCCTAAAAATCTTGGGCTTAGCAAAGAAGAAGTGGCTTACAGAGTCAGAACGGCTATGGAAATGGTCGGGCTGGATTATGAAAGCATAAAAGACCGCTCGCCGTTTGAGCTATCCGGCGGTCAAAAACGCCGCGCTGCGCTAGCCGGGGTTATCGCTATGCACCCCAAAATCTTGGTTTTAGACGAGCCCACTGCTGGCTTGGACCCTAAAGGCAAGGAAAATATCTTATCTTTAATCCATTCCATAAAAAAAGCCACGCAGGCTACGGTCATTATGATCAGTCATAATATGGACGAAGTGAGCGAAAACTGCACGCGCGTGGCCGTCCTAAATCAAGGCGAGTTGTTATACTATTTAAAAACCGAAGAGCTGGTCAACTACGCTCAAGAATTAGAGAGTATCGGGCTTGATATATCCACCTCTGCAAAAATAGCCAGAAATTTAAGAGAGCGCGGAATTCCGCTAAAGAATGGAATACACAAACAAGACGAATTGATCAACGAGGTTTTAAAGCTGTATAAAGGAGACAGGGCTTGAGAGATATAGCTTTGGGGCAGTATTATCCCGCAAAATCCATCATTCACGAGATGGACCCCCGCTCAAAGATAATAATTTCGCTTATATATATGGTTGCGGTTTTCTTTATTACCGCTTATACAGTTTATCTTATCTGCTTTTTGATTTTGATTACCGTAGTGCTGCTCTCTAAAGTTCCGATAAAACTTATTCTAAAAAGCGTCAAGCCTATACTATATTTAATTATTTTTACTGCTATTATTAATTTATTTTTAACTCCGTTAGAAAGCAAACCTTATGAGATAAATATATATTTTAGAAAATGGACTGTCGATAATATAATTTTTAGGGTAAAATGGGGTATTTTAAATTTCGGCATGACCTGGGCGGGCGTTAACAACGCCATAAAAATGGCTTTGCGCCTAACGCTGCTGGTAATGGGCCCTTCGCTATTGACCTTGACTACCACGCCCGTGAATTTGACCGACGGTATCGAATCGCTGATGAGCCCGCTCAAAATAATAAGATTTCCCGTGCACGAGCTGGCGCTTATAATGAGCATAACCCTAAAGTTTATCCCTAATATAATAGAAGAAACCGACAAAATAATGATGGCCCAGCGCGCCAGATGCGCGGATTTTGACAGCGGCAATATCTTCAAAAAAGCCAAAGCATTGTTACCCGTTATTATTCCGCTGTTTGTAAGCTCCCTTCGTCGCGCGGAGGAGCTTGCTTACGCAATGGACTCGCGCTGTTATAGAGGCAGCAAAGGCCGAACTAAGATGAAAGAATTAAAATTCCACTTAAGAGATTTCGTGGCGCTGTTTTTGGCGGCGGTATTTCTGTTTTTGATTTTGCTGGCTAGATACAATTGGTTTTCAATTTATTTTATTAGCGCGTTGGTTTAATACATATGAGAATATTATTAACCATCGAATATAGAGGAACTAACTACCACGGTTGGCAGCAGCAAAAAAACAGCAATTCAATTTCCCAGACCATAGAAAAAGCGATATTTAATATTACAGGACAACAGGTTCGACTAAAAGGCGCGGGGCGGACAGACGCGGGCGTTCACGCTTATAATATGAAAGCGCATTTTGACATTGATTTTCCCATTCCGCCCGAAAAGTTTGCCTATGTGCTAAATAATACCCTGCCGCCCGATATAAGAATTATAAACAGCGAACAAGTTGACGATAATTTTCACAGCCGTTTTGACGCCAAATCCAAGACATATATCTATAAAATCCTTTTAACCGACAAACCCGGCGGTCTTTATTACGACACCCATTACGTTATTAAACCGCCTTTAGACATAGAAGCTATGAAAGAGGCGTCCCGGCATCTATTGGGAACGCACGATTTTAGCGCGTTTATGACGCAGGGCAGCAAGCCCTCCTCCACGGTAAGAACCATAACCGACGTGTCGATAGACTTAAGAGATTTTGACGGCGGTTACGGGCAGGAACTGATTTTTAAAATAACGGGCAATTCCTTTTTATATAATATGGTTAGAGTAATCGTGGCTCAATTAATCAAAGCGGGCAAGAAAAAACTAAAACCCGATGATATAAAAAAGATTTTAGAATCCAAGCAAAGAAAAAACGCAAGAGAGACAGCTCCCGCGCATGGATTGTATTTGCTGGATATAGAATATTAAGCGAAGAAGATATGCTCTATTAGAATTTTAAGACCGATTGCGATCAAAAGTATTCCGCCGATGATTAGAGCTCTTTTTTCAAACTTTTCGCCTAAGCGGTTGCCTATTTTGGAGCTTATAAGGCAGATTACAAAAGTAACCAAAGCGATAATTAAAGAAGAAATATAAATATTAAGATTTTCTACAGTCAGGCCCATTCCTACTGCGAAGGCGTCTATGCTTGTGGCTACAGCCAAGATTAATAACACTTTATTGGAACTGTAATCTATTACTTTTTGGTCGTCGTTGGAAAAGGCGTCTATTATCATTTTGCCGCCTATAAAGCCCAACAGCCCAAATGCTATCCAATGGTCAATGATGCTGACATATTCAATAAACAGCGCTCCGAGCAAATATCCCGCCAGAGTCATCGCGCCTTGGAATACGGCAAATAAAGAAGCGCATTTTAAGCCCAAAACGCCTTTTTTACAGCAACTGCACGCTCCGCTTGCGGCGGCCGCCGCTGCGGCGTCCATAGAAAGACTTATTCCTATTAAAACTACTGTAAGGTATATCATTCTTATATTAAAAAGACTTCTGACATTAGTCAAAAGTCCAAAAACTTAATAACAAATGTCAAAAAAGAATTGACTTATTCTAAAAGTAAGAATAATATAAAGCCATTAATTTGGCTTGTCAAGTTATTTTCCCAAGTATATTTTATTAAACGATATTATTTATTATGCATTACGCTAGACTTTGTAATATTTGCTTGACAACGATATAATTATTTAATAAAATATTTTAGCATCTATTTGATGCGCGTTTTTTATTGTCTTTTTTAGCCCCGTGAAAAAGAAAATATAAAGCGCGCTGTAAATAATAATCGTCTATTTTTTCAAAAAGGGATAACAATATGAAGACATTTATGGCAAAAGCTCAAGACATAGAGAGAAAGTGGTATGTAGTTGATGCCGAAGGCGTTGTTTTGGGAAGACTGGCTTCTCAAGTAGCGGCTATTTTGCGCGGCAAACATAAGCCTACTTATACTCCCAACGTCGACACAGGCGACCATGTTATAGTTATTAATTGCGATAAAGTAGTTTTAACGGGTAACAAGCTTGACCAAAAGGTTAAAAAATCTTATTCGGGCTATCCTGGCGGATATAAAGAAATCGTTTATCGCAAATATATGGCTGAAAAACCCGAAGAAGCGGTATATAAGGCTATTAAGGGTATGCTTCCCAAAAATAGTTTAGGCAGAGCTATGATTAAAAAGCTTCGCGTCTATAAAGGCGCCGAACACGCGCATCAAGCTCAAAAGCCCGAAGTTTTGGAATTATTTAAAAGATAAGTAAGAGGTTATAAATTATGGCGAAAGTCGCAACTAAGAAAAAAATACAATATTGGGGAACAGGCCGCAGAAAGAAAGCGGTTGCCCGTGTAAGACTTATACCCGAAGGAACGGGAAAAATAATCATAAATAAAAGAGATATCGACGATTTCTTTGGGTTGGAAACTCTAAAGTTAATAGTCAGACAACCCCTTGAACTAACCCAAACTACTGATAAATATGATATCTATGTAAATGTCCAAGGCGGCGGATTTACCGGTCAAGCAGGCGCTATTAGACACGGTATCGCGAGAGCTTTGGTAGAAGCTAATCCGGATTTTAAAACCGTGCTAAAACAAGCCGGATTCCTCACAAGAGACCCTCGTATGAAGGAAAGAAAGAAATACGGTCTCAAAAAAGCTCGCCGCGCTCCTCAATTCTCCAAGCGTTAATGTTAAAGATAATAAAACAAAAGCCTCTTTTCAAAGAGGCTTTTTTTGTTGGCTTTAAATAGCGATAACCATATAATTAAATTAATTAAAGGGAAAATAAAGAAATATGAAGAAGCAGGCGTTTAATCCTTTTTTACCCAGCTACGAATATATCCCTGACGGCGAACCCCGCGTGTTTAACGGAAGGGTATATCTTTACGGTTCGCACGACAAGTTTAACGGCATATCTTTTTGCCTAAACGACTATGTATGCTGGTCGGCGCCCGTGGACGATCTTTCGGACTGGAGATATGAAGGAGTAATTTTTAGAAGAAACCAGGCTCCTAAACCAAATAAAGGCCCATTAAACGCTCTGTACGCGCCCGATGTCATTCAAGGATTGGACGGCAAATATTATTTATATTTTTTTCTGGGCTATCAAGGCTATATCGGCGTTGCGCGTTGCGATGAGCCTGCTGGCCAATATGAATTTATCGACAAGGTTCGCTATCCCGACGGAACGGCTTTAGGTGAAAAAGACGAGCCTTTGCAATTTGATCCCGGCGTGTTTGTGGACGATGACGGCAGAGTTTATTTATATACAGGCTTTGCGCCTTATAAATATCCGTCCTTTCTCTTAAGGGGCAAAAAAGCAGCCCAAAAAGGAGCGATGGCGTTTGAATTGATGCCTGATATGATAACCATAAAAAGCGGACCTAAATATATCTGCGCCACCAAAAAGAATTCCAAAGGAAGCGGTTTTGAAGGTCATGAATTCTTTGAGGCGTCGTCGATGAGAAAGTTTGAGGGTAAATATTATTTTATATACTCCTCTTTTTTGGGGCACGAGTTATGTTACGCGGTAAGCGATAAGCCTGACGAAGGATTTAAGTTTGGCGGAGTTTTGGTTTCTAACGGCGATATAGGAATTTACGATAAGGCGATGAACTATACGGGAAACACCCACGGAAGCATAGCAAAAATAAACGATAAATATTATGTCTTTTATCATAGACAGACCAACAGAAACCAATTTTCAAGACAAGCCTGCGCCGAAGAAATAATTTTTGAAAACGGCGCTTTTAAGCAAGCCGAACTTACTTCTTGCGGATTAAACGGCGGCCCGTTAAAAGGCGAGGGCGAATATCCCGCAAATATAGCCTGCCATTTGTATTCCAAAAAAGGCGCATACTTTTACGGCGTATTTAAAAGAAGACCGGGCTGCCATCCGTATTTTACCCAAAGCGGCAAAGACAGGGAGCATTCGCCTGACCAATATATAGCCAATTTCTGCGACGGCGCGACAGCAGGTTTTAAATATTTCAATATGGACGGCGCAAATAAAATTTCCATAAAGATAAGAGGAAAAGCAAAAGGCGTCGTTACCGTGCTTGGCAACAATGAGGAAATTGCTCAAATCACCGTATTGCCATGCAAAATGGGCGGGGTATTTTCTTCCGAGATGAAAAGAATTTGGGGCAAGGCCGAATTGAGTTTTAAATTCAAGGGCAAAGGCGCGTTTGATTTTATATCGTTTAATTTAGAAAAAATAATGTAATTGAAAGTGATATTTCAAAATCTTAATAAAAAAGGTCATAAAATGGCTGAAATTTAAAAATCCTGCCGGAATTCCGGCAGGATTTTTTTAGCCATTTGCGTTGATAGCTTTTGCCTTTAAGTCCTCATAGAACGCCGCGCGGGCTAAATTGTGATATGCTTTAACAAAGACAACGCCTATAAACAGCGCCAAAACTCCCAATAAATACCAGCCTAGGAAACTTAAATCCAGCAAGAACAGTTTAAATTTATGTCCTTTCATCATTTTAGAGCTTTCTTTTATGCAGTCTTCGGCGCTCATAGAAAGATTATCTATCGCTATAAATTCCGCCATCGAATAAGAGTAGTTTTTTATTATCCCGGGTATGATGAAAAGCAAAGACCATAATAAGATAAAGAGGTATTTTAGGATATAAAGAATTATAGTTCTTATCAAGTCATTTTTTAAGATCGGCTCAAAAAACGCGCTAAATTCCGCTTTTTCACCCCTTATAGCCCTTAGATAAAACAACAAAGAGCCTACCATAAACGGTCCGAGCACAAAGAAACCAAAGCCCGTGCCGCTTATAGCGGAAATAATAATCTCGCACATTAGCGCGAAGACGAAAAATTTGCCGAGATTTTTAGTTAATAAATCCCAGGCAATTTTTCTGTACTCTTTACAGCTTTTCATTAATTATCCTCCCTAATAAATATAAAAAATTATACCATAGTTATTTATAAAAATATACTGTTAATTTGCTGTTTTTTGTTGCTTTAAATATAATCGCTTTAACCTATTTAATAAAAATGCTAAAATAGATGTGTTTATGAATACTAAAATATATTATTTTAGCGGCACGGGAAATTGTTTGTTTGTCGCGAAAAACCTGGCGAATAAATTAAACGCTCAACTCCTTAATGTCTCAAAATTAATAAAAGACCAAGAGATTGTTTTGGATTCGGATGTTTTGGGCTTTGTCTTTCCTGTTTACGCTTATACATATCCTAAAATTTTGGATACGTTTTTAAGAAAGATTGATTTAAAAAAAGCTCCCAAATTTGTCTTTATCATAATAACTTACGGCTCTACGCCCGGACGCGCCGCGCATAAATTTGCGATGAAGTTAAAAAAGTTTTTTAAAGTCCATTATATCAACGGCGTATTGATGCCCGAAAACTATGTTGCTATTTTTAAACCTGACAGCCCCGAAACAATAGAGCAAAAAATATCCGACGCTCATTTAAAAATAGATAAAATATCTGAAGATATTTTAAACAATGCTGATTATGTAGAAGTCCGCAACAAGCCTTTGGATTATATAAAAACCGGCTTTGTGGGAACGGTATTTAATCTCTTTTTGCCTTTTTCGCATTTATTCTTTAGCAGCAATGATAATTGCAACGGCTGCGATATTTGCGTAAAAATTTGTCCCGTAAATAACATAAAAAAATCAAATAATAAACCCAAATGGAACAACAAGTGTATTCAATGCATGGCCTGCGTCAATTGGTGCCCCAAAAAAAGCATTAACTATACGCCCATTACCAAAAAGCGCGAAAGATACACTAACCCGCTTATTAGGATAAACGAACTGTTTAAGGAATGACTATGAAAATAATCGAATGCGTGCCTAATTTTAGCGCATCGGACGAAAAAACGGTAAAAGCTATAGCCCATTGTTTTGAGAAACATAAGGTATTAATAGGCTATGAGAGCGATACAGACCACAACCGCGCAGTCATAACCGCAGCAGGAAAGCCCGGAGCGGTCGTAAAGGCGCTCGTGGAGGCTGTAGGCGTGGCCGTCAAAAACATAGACCTAAACAAGCATACAGGCGCACACCCTCGAATGGGCGCTGTGGACGTAATACCTTTTGTGCCTATAAAAAATATTTCAAAAGAAGAAGCGGTATCGATTTCCAGGGCGGCGGCAAAAAAGATAAGCAAAAAATACAAAATTCCTATCTTTTTATACGCGCATTCGGCCACCCGTCCAAATAGGGTGCAGCTGTCGGAAATAAGGCGCGGCGGCTTCGAGGGCATGGCTGAAAAGATGAAATTGCCCGAATGGAAGCCTGATTTTGGCCCCGACGCTCCGCATAAAACCGCCGGGGTAGCCGCGTGCGGCGCAAGAGACTTTTTGGTGGCGTTTAATATCAACCTTGATACCAATGATTTATCCATCGCCAAGATTATCGCTTCTAAGATTAGAGAGGCTAACGAGGGTATAAAGGGCGTAAAAGCGTTAGGGCTTGAGTTAAAGAGCCAAAACATAGTCCAGGTGTCTATGAATATTACAGATGTTAACTCGACATCGTTTTATGAGATATATAATACTGTTAAAACTTTGGCAGGCAGCTTTGGCGTAGAAATTAAAAACAGCGAATTAGTCGGATATGCGCCTATGCGCATATTAGCATCTACCGTTAAGGACGCCATAAAATTGAATTTTGACAGCCATAAGGTTTTGGAATTTGAGCTTTGGAACAAATAATTTTTTCAAATTATTATAATTGTTTTGCAATTATAATATAGTATTGTATAATACTTATAAGTATTTTATATGATAAGGAGGAAAATATTGAATGGCATTAGGTAAATCCGTTCAAAAGGCGCTAGATATAATCAGCAAAATCTTGGCGTTGGTAGTTATTTTGGTGTTGGCTTTGTCGTATATTAACGCGCAATTCCCGTTCTTAGACAAAGTTCCTATTGTGCTCACAATATTCAGCTACATCCAGACTTACGCTGTAATAGGCGTTGTCGCTATAGTGGGCTTAGAAGCGGTAGTAGATAAGGGTTTAATTCTTACAATTATCTATTTAGCGCTCGTGGCAGTAGTAGTAATTTTCTCTTTCTTGCCCGGCGTTCAGGAACAATTGCTATCGCTGATTAAAAAGTAATTTGATAGATATAATACCCCAAAAAACAGGCTTTGCAAAAAGCCTGTTTTTTTAATAGTATTATTTGACGAGAGCATTAAAGGGATATTTAACAATTGCGCATATGCGCATGTAACGGCATGCTCTATCCTGTAACATTAATTGTTTGTAAATTAGAGTAATGAGTGATATAATATTTTCAACATTTTGGTAATAGAGGAAAACTGTGGAGCCTGTTTATTTATATAGTCAAGACGAATTTTCAAAAGTTAAGCGCTTGCGCAAAAAATATATCTGGGCGATGGCAATAAGCTTTGTATTAATTGTTATCGTCAACATCTTGATCGTAGTCTTTAGGCACAGCATCGGCAGGCCTTTGGCAATAGCGCTTAATATGAGCATTACGGCTGTTTATTTTTGCGCTTTGTGGTTTTTCTTTTCAATAAAATTCCGTTTGACTCACAAATATTATAAAACCTTAAAGAATATATTTACAGGCATAGTAGAAGAAAACACGGGCAAATTTTTGCATTTTGACGACACGATTACCGATAAAGACGGCGTGGAATATTATTTGATGATTTTGGAAGAAAAGGTCATAAAACGCCCCGATATGCCACATAGGCGCGTATTGATAAGAAAAGATCTGCCTTATCCGCCTTTTTCGGAGGGCGATATAATCAAATACCATACCCATGCTAGTATTTTATTGGACTATAAAATCCTAAAAAAAGCCGAGGAAAATTAATGCGAGCAGTAGTAACAGTAGTAGGAAAAGACAAGATGGGCATTATAGCCCGCGTTAGCGCGTATCTAAAAGACATCAAAGCAAATATCGAGGACATCAGCCAGACGATTTTGCAAGATTATTTTGTTATGATAATGTTGGTCGATTTGTCCAAATGCGACAAAAAGATAGCGGCTATCCAAAAAGACTTTGATATAATCAGCGCCGAAATAGGAGTAAGCGCGCGTATTCAGCACGAAGACATTTTTAACACAATGCACAAGATTTAGAGAGAGCTATGATAAATAAAAAAGAAATATTGGAAACAATACAAATGATAGAAAGTCAACACTTGGACGTAAGAGCCATTACCATGGCTATATCCTTGTTTGACTGTATTGACTCTAGCCCAAAACTGACCGCCGAAAAGGTGTATGAAAAAATTTGCAGATTGGCAAAAAATCTCGTCCAGGTGGGCAACGACATAGCGAGCGATTACGGCGTTCCTATTGTCAACAAGAGAATATCGGTTACGCCCATAAGCCTAATAGGCGCAAACAACCTGGGCTATTTGGAAATAGCCAAGGCTTTGGACAAAGCCGCTTGCGATACCGGCGTGGATTTTTTGGGCGGTTACAGCGCGCTTGTCCACAAGGGCATGACTTCTTGGGAGAACTACTTTCTGGAAACTATCCCCGAAGCGCTGGCGACTACCTCTAAGGTCTGCAGCTCGGTCAACGTAGCAAGCACCAAGTCGGGCATTAATATGGATGCCGTAGCCAAAATGGGTAAGATTATAAAACATACAGCAAGACTTACCGCCGCCCAGGACAGCATTGGATGCGCCAAGCTCGTGGTGTTTGCCAATTCGGTGGAAGACAATCCCTTTATGGCGGGCGCTTACAACGGCGTAGGCGAGGGCGACGCTGTAATTAACGTCGGCGTCAGCGGTCCCGGCGTAGTTAAGGCGGCTTTGGAAAAGGTAAGAGGAAAAGATTTGACCGAGGTAGCCGAAACAATTAAGAAAACCGCATTTAAGATTACCAGGGTAGGTCAATTGGTGGCTAGAGAAGCCGCAAAAAGACTAAACGCTCAATTCGGAATTATAGACCTGTCTCTTGCTCCCACTCCCAAAGTGGGCGACAGCATAGCCGATATTTTGGAAGAAATGGGACTAGAAAGGGTAGGCGCGCACGGCACCACCGCGTGTCTTGCCATTTTAAACGATGCTGTAAAAAAAGGCGGCATTATGGCAAGCAGCCATACGGGCGGTCTCAGCGGCGCGTTTATACCCGTAAGCGAGGACGCGGGAATGGTCAGAGCCGTGGATGAAGGCGCGCTCAATATCCAAAAACTAGAGGCTATGACCAGCGTTTGCAGCGTAGGACTAGACATGATAGCTATTCCCGGAGACACGGACGAGAAAATAATTTCTGCCATTATCGCGGACGAATGCGCGATAGGCGTTATAAATAACAAAACTACTGCGGTCAGAATCATACCCGTAGAGGGCAAGACCGTAGGGCAAAGGGCGGAATTTGGCGGATTGCTTGGCAGCGCGCCCATACTGGATGTCAACAGGTTTAGACCCGACGCCTTTATAGACCGCGGAGGAAGAGCGCCCGCGCCCGTTCATTCTAACAAAAACTAAAAGAGGAATGTATGGAAGTTTTGACCAGAGACAAGATAGACGCAAAATATAAATGGAAGCTGGAGGATATTTATCCCAGCGACGAGCTTTGGGAAAAGGATTTTGCCGAGCTTCAAAAACAGCTACCTAAATTTTCTCAATATATGGGCAAGTTAAAAGACGCTAAAACCATCTTGGAGCTGCTAAGACTCTCCGATGATTTTAGCGCCAAGTTAGAAAGGCTGTATGTCTATGCTTTTTGCCGAAAAGACGAAAATACTACTGTCGATAAATACGTCTTGATGTATAACAAAATTTCGATGTTTGCGAACGAGGCGTCCACGCAAACCAGCTTTATCAATCCCGAACTCTCCGAACTTCCCCAAGAAAAGCTGGAGGAACTGTCGGCAAATCCCGATTTTAAAGATTACGACTATATGCTTAAGCTTTTGATTAAACAAAAGCCGCATATATTGTCCAAGGACGAAGAAAAGCTTTTGTCCATGGCGGGCGATTTTTCGGGCGATTTTAGGGATATTTTTGTGATGATAGACAACGCGGACTTTAAACCTCCAGAAATTGAGGTCGAAGGCAAGCCCGTCAAGGTTACCCATGGCAGTTACAGCCTGTTAATGCAAAACAAAAACAAAGAAGTAAGGGAAAAGGCTTACAAGGCTTTTTATGCCGAATATAAAAAATTAATAAACACCCTGGGCGCCAACTATTACGCCAACGTAAAAAAGAATATCTTCTACGCCAAGGCCAGAAAATATAATTCCTATTTAGAAAAGGCCGTTGCGGCGGAAGACGTGCCCATTGAAGTTTATAACGCTTTAATTAAGGCGGTAAACGATAACCTGGATGCGCTTCATAGGTATATAAGGCTTAGAAAAAGGGTTCTAAATTACGCCGAATATAATATGTATGATATGTATGTGCCCTTGGTGGAAGACGCGGATTTGAAATTGGAATACGACCAAGCGGCAGAGCTGGTTAAAAAAGGGCTGGAGCCTTTGGGCGAGGAATACCAGGAGTTATTAAACATCGCTTTCTCACAAGGCTGGATAGACGTTTTTGAGACGCCCAACAAAAGAAGCGGCGCTTACAGCATAGACGCCGTTAATGTTCACCCTTATGTTTTGCTAAACTACCACAAGACCACTCACGACGTATTTACTATCGCCCACGAACTAGGGCACGCGATGCACAGCTACTACAGCTCAAAATATCAACCCTTGTCCAAAGCCAGATATGAGATTTTCGTAGCCGAAGTTGCATCCACCGTCAACGAAATGCTTTTGCTTGACTATTTGTTAAAGACCACAAAAGACGAATCGGTTAAGAAATATTTATTGTCTTACAGGCTTGACGCTATCAGAACCACGTTATTCCGTCAGACGCAATTTGCAGAATTTGAGAAAAAGGCGCATGACCTGGTGCAAGAAGGGCAGCCTTTAACGCCCGCTTTGTTAAATTCGGTTTACGCGGACATAAACAAACGCTATTACGGCGACGCCGTAACTTACGACGACGAGATTTCGATAGAATGGGCAAGAATACCTCATTTTTATCGATCGTTTTATGTATATAAATACGCGACGGGCATAACTTCGGCCATAGACATTTCACAAAGAATAATAGACGGAGAAAAGGGTATTTTGGATAAATATATGAACTTTTTAAAGGCGGGGGGTTCTAAATCGCCGTACGAAATCATGAAGGACTTGGATGTCGACTTGGCGACCCCTCAACCTTATAATAAAGCGATGGCTGTATTCAAAAATACGGTTGAGGAATTGGAAAGGTTATTATGAAAAAAGTATTATCCGTTCTGTTAATTATCGTTCTTTCTCTTAGTCTTTTTGGTTGCGCCGAAATTGA
>DATCJN010000056.1:0-2875 GCA_036562755.1 Clostridia bacterium
CCAAAAACGCCGATATTAATAATGTATCTTTGACGATTTTGGCCGAAAAGCCTAAAATAAATCCTTTTATACCCAAGATGAAATCGCTGATAGCCAAAGTTTTGGGAGTTTGCGCAGATCAGATAGGCATAAGCGCTACCACTAACGAAGGCTGCGGCGCTATAGGCAAACAGGAAGGAATTGCTTGTTTTTGCAATTGTTTATTAAAACTATATATAGATTAAAATGAAAGATTTAGAAAAAAAGTTATATAAAAAAAGATTTTCGCCCTTTTTTATAATAGCGCTAGGGTATATAACCGTTATTTTCTTAGGGGCTTTTTTAATCTCTTTGCCTATATCCAACGCCGACGGACAATGGCTTAATTTTTTGGACGCCGTTTTTTTGTCGACCAGCGCGGTTTGCACAACCGGTCTTACGACGGTCAATATCACCTTAACTCTTTCTCTTTCCGGACAAATCGTAATATTAATCTTAATCCAGATAGGCGGGCTTGGCATTATGGGCTTGGCCTCGATGATTTTTTTGACTATAAGAAAAAAATTGACGCTGTCTAACAAATTAATGATTCAACAAACATTGGGCGAAATGCCTTCGCATAAAATACCCTCGTATTTGAATTATATTTTAATAGCCACATTAACAATCGAGGGCATAGGAGCTATCGCCTTAATGCCCGCTTTTATAAAAGCGTTCGGATGGATAGGGATTTTTAAGGCGATTTTTATATCCGTTTCGGCGTTTTGCAATGCGGGCTTTGACATCTTAAGCTATCAAGACCCTAGCCTTATTGGTTTTTCAAACAATGTAAGCGTCATTTTGTCGGTAGGTTTTTTGATAATTTTAGGCGGAATAGGCTTTTGGGTTTTAATGGACATAGCGAAAGCCCGCAAAATCAATAGACTTTCTCTTCATACTAAAGTGGTTTTAATAACTACGGTTCTTTTGATAGTGTTAGGCGCAATCGGTTATTTGATAGCAGAATGGAACAATCCCCTTACCTTAGGTAAAATGAATATAGGCCAAAAGATTTTAAACGCGTTCTTTTTGGCGGTAACTCCGCGAACCGCGGGATTTAATAATATTAATTTTAGCGAAGCGACAGTATTTTCTAAGCTTTTAACAATGATATTGATGTTTATAGGCGCGTCTCCCGCTTCCACAGGCGGCGGCATAAAAACTTCTACCGTGGCGATATTGTTGTTCATTATCATCTCAGGGTTTAAGGGCAAGGATAGAGTAATTTTAGACAAACGCTATATTAATACGCGCATTACTCTAAAAGCAGCGGCGGTGGCGGGCGCTTTTGTTATTCTCACTATTTTGCTTACTATGGCGCTGTTGATAACCGAAAACGGCTCGAATAATTTATACAGTCTAGAAACCATTTTATTTGAAACGCTTTCCGCTTTAAGTACGGTCGGACTTTCTTTAGGACTAACTCCTTATTTGTCAATCGGCGGAAAAATTATCATTATGCTTGCTATGTTCATCGGCAGATTAGGGCCGTTGACTATCGGGCTGTTGTTCTTGAAAAACATAAAAACAGAAGAAAAATTAAGATATCCCGAAGCGATGGTAATGATAGGATAAAAGGATAAGACTATGAAAGAAATGAATCAATTTTTGGTTATTGGACTAGGAAACTTTGGACTTGCGCTTTGCAAAAACCTATATAATAAAGGTTGCGATGTTTTAGCTATTGACCAAGACGAAGACCTGGTCAATACAGCGAGCGAGTTTTGCACGCACGCTATTTGCGCGGACGCAAGCGACGAAAGCGCGCTGACTCAAGTCAATGTTTCGGACTTCGACGCTTGCATAGTTTGCATAGGCAATATAGAAGCCAGCGTTATCGTAACCCTTCTATGCAAACAGCTCAACGCGCGCTATGTCATGGCTAAAGCAAACAACAGCCTGCACAAAACGCTTTTGCAAAAAGTGGGCGCGGACACGGTAATCTTCCCCGAAGAATATGTGGGCGAAAAAGTTTCCGAGATGCTGACCAATCCTAACGTCTTGCATATAGCAAAGCTTACGCCCGACTTTAGCATTATAGAAATAAAAACCCCTGAGCTTTGGGTGAAAAAGTCATTAATGGAGCTTGAATTAAGAAAGCGCCAAAACGTTACCGTGCTGTTAATCAAACGTGGCGACGAAGTGATTATTACGCCCGACGGCAGCGCGGTATTAGAGGCGGACGACGATATAGTGCTGTGCGGCGAAGAAAAATATATAGAAAAACTTAAAAAATACGCCACAATAGAGTTAAAACACGATTTATAAAACCTTTTGGGCGTATTCGATAATCTTTTTTGCGGTATCCTTGGCGGACATGTAGTTGTTTATTATAACCGTGTCCGCTAATGTTTTATATAAATGCTCTCTTTCGGCCAATATTTCTCTTATTCGCTCCAATGGATTGGAACAGTTAAGAAGCGGACGGTTTTTGGAATTTTTTATTCTGGAATAAATCTGTTCCGGACTGGACATAAGGCATATAATCACGCCGTTTTGCCTTAGCAACTCTATGTTCTTAGGGTTTTTTACTATCCCGCCGCCCGTGGATATTACCAGATCCGACTGGGTAGCAAGCTCTTGGCATAATAAATGCTCTTGTTCTCTAAAAGACTGCTCGCCGAATTTTTCAAAGTATTTATTTATGCTCATCTTGAACTTGTCGGCCAGCGCTTTATCGGTGTCGATAAATTTTTTGTTTAATTCTTTTGCGACCAGCTTGCCCGAGCTTGTCTTAAAAGTGCCCATCATTCCTATTAAAACGATATTTTTCATATAAGCTCTATCGGGTTTTTCTCCTTTTGAGATATGATAAATTCAACGTCGCTAAATTTTTCGCTCAATAATTTATACAACC
>DATCJN010000006.1:0-55451 GCA_036562755.1 Clostridia bacterium
GATCTCGGTAACTTGGGTTACGCCCTCAAACATTCTGCTTATAACTTCAAGTTCTATCCTGCTCTTTATTTCAAATGACAAGCTGTCTGTAACCGTTGTGTCCTTAATCTTAGCTTTTACTTCAACTTCATATGAGCTTGCCGCAGTTCTGGACAACTTGACGGTATATATTACCTTGTTGCCTTCGATTGCTTTTTCCGACTTAAAAGATGAAAAGCCTCTTCCATCGCGTTTCATTGTGATATCTACGGCAACCTTATTGGGGTTAGCTTTTTTGATATTAGATGAAGTTATCTCAATTATTATATCCAACGCCTCGCCCGCTTCGATTTCTTCAATATCTTTAGACAGATAAATATTTACGCTTAATAAGTCATAAACTTTGGCGGGAGCGCTTAATATTTCTTGCTTTTTGGCGGAATACTGCTCCATAGCAAGTTTTACCGCGTCAATCATAGCATTGCCCGTAACGGTCGCGTTGGAAATTACATCAAACTGGGTATTTTGCAAAGTCTGGTTATCAAGGTCTTTAAAAGCGTTTAGATCTCTTAGACCTTGTTCGCGGTCGGTATCATTGCTTTTAACCCTAATCGATATTATCTTATCGTCGCTTGTATTAATGGCGGTCAGCATCTCGACCGTGCCGTATGAGCCTGCTACGCCTTCGGCGTTTAAAATAACTATATCTTGATTATTGCCTGCGGATGCTTTGTATGCGTTTTTTACTTTTTCATTCAAGCCAATTCCGCCGATCTCCAGCTCGTAAAATTCCGCGCTGTCGTCATCGACCATTTCTCTAAAAACGGCAAGCAATTCGGCAGTAACGCCTTGAGGTTCCTCTACCTTCCAAAAATAATTGGCGACTGTTAAAAGTCCTGCGCAAATGACCGCTATAACTGTCAATACAGCTACCGATTTTAACGTATTTTTCATTTTGCACCTCTTACAGCTTTTTGTCTGCCGAACGCGCGAGGATAAACATATTTATCTATCAAAGGAACTATTATATTCATAATTACTATAGAATACGAAACGCCTTCAGGATAAGAGCCAAACACTCTTATCAAAACAACCAAAAGCGCAATTCCCAGGCCATAAATCACATTGCCAATAAACGTATTGGGGCTGGTAGCGTAATCGGTCGCCATAAATACGGCGCCAAGCATTAACCCGCCCGTTAGGATGTGACCCGCTACCAAAAGCATCATATCGGTAAAGCTTGCGCCCGAGGGCAGCGCGTCGAATAAAAGCGCAAAGAGCGCTACGCCGCCTATGATAATTAAAGGCATTCTAGGATCTATAACCTTTCGTATGGTCAAGTAAATAAATCCTATCAATATAGCTATAACGCTTGTCTCGCCTAAAGCAGCCGCGCCTTTATTTCCTATTAAGAAATTAAACCAGTTAGCCGATACATCTGCTGCGCTTCTTCCAGCAGTCAGCCATGTTGCCGAGCTTGCCGCGTCTAAACCAATAATATTGGCCGTGCCTACCGTGCCCATAACGGAGCCAAAGGCAATAACCATAAATAATCTCGCGGTTAGAGCGGGGTTAGCGAAATTTCTTCCGATTCCGCCAAAAGCCATTTTTACCAAAACGATGGCAAAGACGGTGGCAATTATAGGCATCCAAATATTAGCTAAACTGATGGTTCCGGGAATATAAGCCATTGCCTGTTTATCGTAAGCCCATATCATAGAGGCGGGTAAATTAAGCGCCAGTAATATACCGGTAACTATACATGAAAGGTCGGTAGCGGATGAAGTTTTGACCGCTTCCCATGTCCATTTGTTATTTCTAATTAGAGTGAATAATAACTCTGAAACAAACGCGGTAACGCTGCATACCGCGACTAATATTAACGTTCCCCAGCCAAAGAATATAACGCCCGCTATTATAGAAGGAATAAGCGCTATTATAACATCCAACATAATCTTTCGCGTGGAAAAGTTGGACGATATATAAGGGGAAGATTTTACTGCTAGCTTATCCATATTTTACATACCCCTCTTTGCTATCATTTTTTTGGATTTTTTCATAGAAGACACTAAATCGCGCTTGGCGGGGCAAATATAACTGCAGCAGCCGCAGAGAATGCAATCTACCGCGCCGTATTTCTTAGCGTCCGCCCAATCGCCCGCAATACATGCCAGATCAATATACATAGGCATTAGCTTCATAGGGCAAACCCTTGCGCATTTCCCGCAATTAATGCATTGGCTGGGCTCAATATTATTGATTTCTTTTTGGGTTAAGAACAAAACCGCCGAGGTCGTGGCTGTAACCACTTCGTCTGCGCTTTTGGCCGCCTCGCCCATCATAGGTCCGCCATTGAGTATCATATAGCATTGAGCGGATTTTATCTCTTCCAGTTCTTTTTGTAATTTCTTTATTTCGCGTTTTAATTGATTTGCTTGAGACTTATCTGCCGATTCAAGTTGAGCTTGTTTTTCGCGTATTAGGTCCTGCTTGACTTTTACATTTTCAAGCGAATCTGCCGCTTTGCAGTCGTTAAGTATATCCTTATAAGAAGTGCCTATTCTAATCCAATAGTTGCCCTTATTCTTTACAGCGCCGCCTGATACGGTTACGACGCGTCTATATAAGGGTTGTCCTTCCCAAACAGCGTTGTAAACAGCCAAAGCGGTATGCGTGTTGTTAACAACAACGCCTACCTTAGAAGGCAAGGACTCTGCCGGAACTACTCTCTTAGTAAGGGAATAAATAAGCTGTTTTTCTGCGCCTTGGGGATACTTTGTCTTTAAAGCAACTACCTTTATATCTGAATAATTATTTTGAGCTACAACCTTGTTTAAAACTTCGATAGCGTCTTTTTTGTTGTCTTCAATACCGATTATAATATTATCAACATTTATTGCTTTGGCTATGTATTTTGCGCCTTTTAGGATTTGCTCGGGATATTCCACCATTATTCTATGGTCGGCGGTTATATAAGGCTCGCATTCAGAACCGTTAATAATTAAGGTATCTACCTTAACGCCCTCGGGAATATCCAATTTTACCGCAGTAGGAAAGCCTGCGCCGCCCATTCCGACTATTCCGCATTCGGCAATTCTTTTTAGGATTTGATCCGAAGTAGGATTTTCAAGCCTGGGCAAAAATTCCGTTTGATCCGAAAAGTCGTTGTCTATGACTATGTGCAAAACATCGCCATGCGCGGTAGGCTTGGTTTCTATGGCAGAAACCTTTCCGCTTACCGATGAAAAGATATTAGCGCTGACGTCGCCGTCGGCCTTTGCTATCAAGGTGCCGATCTTTACATTATCGCCCACCTTAACACAAACAACAGCCGGCTTGCCAATGTGTTGAACGACAGGAATATATACCTTAGAAGCCGGCGTTAATTCTGATATGTAAATTTTTTCTGTTAATTTATTTGTCGGCGGATGAACGCCGCCCGTAAATGTATTTGGCATCGAAAAACCATCCTACAATTTGATAATTATTCGTCAATGATTATAACATTCATTTGACAATTTGTCCATAAATACACAAAAAATTAATAGAACTTTCTTAATAGTATTATGCAATTTTTTCAAAAGCATTATGTAATTACAGGGCTTGCCTAAAATATTAAACTGTTAATTCTATTCGAGGCTTATAAGAGAATATATTAGTCTTATGAAAGCTTTTCCAAAAAACGCTCAATCCATTAAAGAACTCTTAAGACAAAAACCCCAAGGCAAGACAGACAAAGTCTTATTTGTTTTCACTGTAATCATAACGCTTTTCGGAATTTTGATGGTATATTCGGCCAGTAGTTATACCGCATTGGTCAGATATAACGACAGCTTCTTTTATATGAAAAAGCAAATTTTAGGTGCTATCTTGGGCTTGGGCGCGATGACAGGCCTAACCTATGTCAATTACAAGGCGCTGGATAGATTAAAATTACCCATTTTGATTATTTCAATAATTTTGCTGATTGTCGTATTTATTCCCGGCGTTGGATTGGAAAATTACGGGGCTAACAGGTGGATCGATTTGCCGGGATTTACCATTCAACCAAGCGAGATATCTAAATTCGCATTTATTATTTTTGCAGCGGGATATATGGCTAAAAACCAAGAGAAAATGACAACTTTTAAAGGGCTATTACCCGTTTTGGCCGCGGGCGGGATTATTTCGCTGCTTATAATACTAGAGCCCAATATGTCTATAACTATGTGCACCATTTTGCTAATGCTTTTTATGCTGTTTATGGGCGGAGCGCGGATAAAACATTTTATTATCCTGGCGATTCCCGTAGCGGCTTTGGTGCCTATATTAATATGGATGGAACCGTATAGATTAAACCGGCTTTCAGCGTTTTTAAATCCTTGGGCGTCGCCTTTGGAAGAAGGCTTCCAATTGATACAATCCTATTATTCCCTAGGCAGCGGCGGTTGGTTTGGCGTAGGTCTTTTTAATTCTCGCCAAAAATATCTATTCCTGCCTTTTTCGGAATCGGACTTTATTTTTAGCATAATCGGTGAAGAGCTAGGTCTGGTCGGGGCGATATTAACGATTTTGGTGTTTTGCGTTATTATTTATCGCTGCTTTAAAGTGGCTTTACATGCGCCCGATAGATTGGGCTTTTATATGGCGGCCGGAGTAGGCGCTATTATCGCCATCCAAGTCGCTATAAATATCGCCGTCGTAACGGGCAGTATTCCGCCTACCGGGCTTCCTCTGCCTTTTGTGAGCGCGGGCAGCTCTTCGTTGGTCGTGTTTATGGGCGGAATAGGAATTGTCCAGAATATAGCAAGACACTCAAATCCAATTGAGATTAATTAGCGCCTAAAGATTTTACTAATTCTATAAATCTCTCGCCGCGCGCCTCAAAATTAATGAACTCATCAAAGCTGGCGCACGCAGGCGAAAGCAGGATGTTACAAGGCTTGATTTTTTGAGCGGCTTCCACGCTTTTATAAAACGCGTCCTTAAAATCGTCGGCTGTAATGGTTTTATCCAATAAGCCGACTGTTTTTATATCTTCAACCATCTTTTGTTTGGTTGCGCCGCAAACAACTATGTAATTAATAATATGGTTATATCCGTCTTTTATTTTTTTAAAAAAGTCCAAAAAGCTTATCCCCTTGTCGCTGCCGCCCAAAATCAATACGGTCGGCGCGGTCATGCTCTTTATAGCCACAATGCTTGAGTCGGGATTGGTAGCCTTGGAATCGTTGATAAAATTGATTCCGTTTAATTGCCCTACGAATTGTAATCTGTGCTTGACTCCGCCAAATTTCGCTAAAGCGCGCTTAATAATATCAATTTTGACATCGACCAAATAAGCGCTCAACCCCGCCATAAGCGCGTTTTGGACATTATGGTCGCCTATGATTTTTAAGTCTGTTTTATCAATGACATATTTTCCGTCTATATAAATCTTGCCGTCAAGACACCAAGCGCCGTTTACCTTTTCCCTTTGACTTATGAATAATTTTTTTGAAGGCGGATTGTAATATTTTAAAAGTTCGGGCTGGTCGTAATTGGCTATAAAATAATCATTTATTGTTTGATTTTCAAAAATGCGGGTCTTGCATTGTATGTAATTTTCCATTGTAATATGTCTGTCTAAATGGTCGCTCGTTATATTTAAAATGCCCGCGATATACGGCTTGAAGCTTTGAATAGTTTCCAATTGAAAGCTTGAAACCTCAATGGGCAAAATATCGTCTTTGGAATAGTCCAACGCCTTGGATGAAAAAGGCGTTCCTATATTGCCCAAAGGTTCGTTTTTAAATCCCGCTTCGTTTAATATAAAACTTATAAGGCTTACCGTAGTGGTTTTTCCGTTGGTGCCTGTTATTGCAATTAATTTGCTCTGATTTAGCCTATACCCGAATTCCAGCTCCGAAATTACGGGAACATTGCATTGATAACACATTACGACATTAAGGTCGTAAACGCTGATGCCCGGGCTTAAAATACACTCGTCAAAAGATTTGATAAAGTTATATGTTAAATTAGCTTTTCGTGTATCGTTAATCAAAACCGCGTTGCAGCCTATGGTTTTTAAAACATTTAAAACGCTTGCGCCGCTTGCGCCCCCGCCTAAAATCAAAACGCGCTTATCTTTATAGTCCAATTTAACCGTCCGACCTATAAGAATATAAGATATAAAATGCCGCTTAAGATTCCCATAACCGCGGTTACCATAATATATATGACTGTAATTTTTGCCTCGTGAATGCCCTTTCTTTCGTAATGGTGATGCAGCGGCGCCATAAGAAAAACTCTCTTTCCTTTGGTTGCTTTAAAATATAATACCTGGATAATGACGCTTAAGCTGCTTAAAACAAACATTACTCCGACTATAGGCATTAACAGTTCCTGCCTTGTAAACACAGTAACGCACGCCACAGCTCCGCCTAAAGCGAGCGAGCCCGTGTCTCCCATAAATATTTTGGCGGGGTAGCTGTTATATATCAAATATCCCATAACACCGCCGATAACCGCGCTGCCGAAAATTATCTGTCCGATGTATTCGTTTATTATTTGCTCGCTAATACCTTCATTATATAAATAATTAGCATAAAAAACCTGTATGGCGCAAAATGAAAGCATAAATACAGCGGTTACGCCGCCCGCAAGCCCGTCAAGGCCGTCGGTTAGATTTACGCTGTTGGTAGCCGCCAAAAATATAAATATAATAAAAGGAATTATAAACGCGCCTAGATCTATTTCGATAGATGTAAAGGGAATTAATATATACGAGCCGATATTTTTATTCCTATACGCGTAAATGGCTATTATTATAGCTATCAATGTCTGAGCGATGATTTTTTGATAAGCCCTTAATCCTAAGTTTTGTTTGAACTTTATTTTAATAAAATCGTCTAATCCGCCTACTACTCCATACGCTACCATAACCGCCAAAGACATCAAGGAAGAACCTAAAAATTTTGAAAACAGCATAGCTACGATAACCGCTAATATAAACGCTATGCCGCCCATCGTAGGCGTGCCTTGCTTGCTTAGGTGGTTATCGACATAGTGCAAAATAGTTTGACGCGCTTTGACCGTTTTTATGATGACGGGAGTAACCAAAGCGGACACTATAAAAGCAATTATAAGCGCTATAAGGGATTTTAAAATAACTTCAATAAACAAGGCTACACCATGCTCTCAATAATGTTTTTTACGACTTCCAAATCAGAAAACGGATATTTTACGCCCATTATTTCTTGGTAAGATTCGTCTCCCTTGCCTGCTATCAACACTATATCTTTTTTTTGGCTTATAGATAAAGCGTGTTGTATGGCCTGCTTTCTGTCGGGAATGCACACGAATTTACCTTGAGTTTGTTTTGCGCCTTGGACGATATCTTCTATTATATCTTCAGGCTTTTCAAAGCGCGGGTTATCGCTGGTAATTACCGTGTAATCGGACATTTTGCACGCCGCCTTGCCCATCTTGGCGCGCTTGTCTTTGTCGCGGTTTCCCCCGCAACCGAACACGGTAATAATTTTGCCCTTTGCAAATTCTTTTATACTGCGCAATATATTTATTAAGCCGTCGGGCGTATGCGCGTAATCGATTATTACTTGTTTGTCTTTATTTATATAGGTCTGGAACCGACCTTTAACTGTCTTTACATTATTAATGCCCGCCGCAATGTCCGATAAATTTACGTTAAGAAGGTAACACGCGAGCGCGGAGCCCATGGTATTATACATATTAAATCTGCCCGGAAGAGCGAAGTTAATTTCGTATATTTTATCAAATATATTAATTATGTATTGAAGACCTTTAATGCTTGAAGCGTAGTTTATTCCGAAAGCGTCGGCGGGATTTTTGCAGCCGTATGTAAAACAAGGGATACCGCACGTTCGGATTATTTGTCTTCCCAATTCATCGTCCACGTTTACTACAGCCATTTTGGCGTATCGGGAGTTAAAAAATTTTGCTTTGGCTTGTCTATAGTTATCCATCGTCTTGAAAAAGTCCAAGTGGTCCTGGGTACAGTTAGTAAATATAGCTATATCGTAAACAATACCGTCGATTTTATTTAAGGCCAAAGCGTGAGCGGATACTTCCATTACTACCCAATCGGTATCGCAGTCCGCCATTTTTTTAAAGATAGAATGAAGTTCTATTGGATCGGGAGTAGTTAACGAGGGCGGATAGGTTATGCCGTCTATGATTATTCCGCTAGTTCCTATTAATCCTACCTTTTTGCCCGCCGCCTCGCCTATGCTTTTGATTATGTATGTAGTAGTAGTTTTGCCGTTTGTGCCAGTTACGCCTATCAGTTTCATTTTTTTGGCAGGATTGCCGTAAAAATTGGCGCTTATTATAGACATAGCGCTTCGGACATCGTCGACGATTATTTGAGTAATGTCTAAATCCTCAAAAACTTTTTGGCTAATAATCGCTGCCGCGCCGTTTTGGACGGCTTGAGGGACAAATTCGTGTCCGTCGGCTTTTTCGCCTTTAAGACAAAAAAATAAACCTTTATCGGTTATAGTCTTGCTGTCGTGCGAAAGGTTGGTTATCTCGGTATCAGCGCCAATAACTTGATTCGGATTAACCCCTTGCAACAATTCAAAAAGTTTCATATGGCATTCCTTAAAATAAAAATTTGGAAAGCGATAAAAATCTTAGGTTTATTTATTAATCTGTTTGGCTAAATTTTTATAATCGATAAGTATCTTAGTATAAGCGTATTTAATATCAGCCGAGAGTTTTTCGTCTGTTTTAGCGTTTAACAATGTCTTTAAAGTCGCTAAAATGTTTTTCATTCCGTTTTTTATATAAATGTGTTCCATCCTGGAGGCGTCTTTTGTCAAGTTTTCGTATTGATTTAAAAGAGAATTAATATCATCGTGGGCGCGCTGAATGTCCAGCAAAACCGCGGCTTCGGTGGTTTGCGCCTTATCCAGCTTTATGCTATGGTCATACAGCCTTTTATAAATAGCGTCCCATTGAGAGAGGCATTTTTGGACTATTTCTTTTATTTTCTTGTCCGAAAAATTCATGGCGATTTCGGGGACGGTAATTACATATTTTTCGGGAGAGTATTGGCTTGCATTAGCCATCACGCTTAAGGCTTGTTCTTCTTCGGGATATACCGCAGCAATAATTCTATAAGAGCCATCGACAATTACATACCCCGCGCCGCCAAGTTCTCTTATCGCTTGGGAAGCAATAAGCGCCTGCGATTCGGACGCGTAACTGCCCAGTTGAACGGCATAGTATTGAGTTTGTTTCACTTCGGCTTTGCTTAATCTGCCCAAAAGGTGTCCGATGTTAAGTCCTTGCGCCAATAATACCGTAAGCAGCACGGTAATTAAAAAACCCGTTATCATCAACGTAACGGCCGTTATTATTTCCGAACGCTTTAATTTTGGTTTTGCTTTAACATAAGGCAAAGCACGATAATTAGTCCCGCCAATATATAGATGTTCGTCGTCATTATATTCCCTGTCCGAATCCTCTATATCATTATCGTAATAGCGTTCGTCTTTCCGCTCTTGATTATCGACTCCTAAACGCTGTTTTTTATAACTAAATTCGCTGTAATCTATCTCGAAATCGCCGTTGTATTTAGGCATACTTGTTTTACTCCGCTATTTGGGATATACTTCTTAATAAATACTATGTAAGGCGGTTTTTCTTTATGCAATATAAAATTCATACTACGCCAATATGGGATGCGTTTAAGAAAGAAGATTGTTTGTGTCCGCTGTGCCATATCAACGACGAATTAGTTAAAGGGCTTGTTTCCAAATATTTAAACGAAGCCGTTATGGTGCCTATTTCCAGACAGTTGGTAAATCAATACGGCTTTTGTTCGCATCACTACAGTATGCTTATAAAGGGCGACAATATTTTAGGAGTAGCACTACAAAGTATTACCAGAACCGAACATTTGCAAAACATTATCAAGCCGCCTAAAAATGTAAAAACCGCAAAAAAGCAAGCATCCGAAATAATAAGCCAAAGCCAATCCTGCGTCATATGCAATGAAGCCGATAAAACTATGGAAAGATATTATATGACCGTGGCTCAAATGTTTTACAACGAACTGCCTTTTATGCAAGCGCTAAGCTCTTGCCGGGGATTTTGTCTTTATCACTACGCAAAATTGCTGGAAAACGCAAGTTACGCGCGCGAAAAATCAAAATTATTTTTAGAGACTATTTATTCAGTTGAAATAAGCATGCTAGCAAGACTAAAAAGCAATCTAGATTCTTTTACCCAAAAATTTGACTATCAAAAAAAAGATTTGCCCTGGGGCGACAGTAAAGACGCTCCATATAAAGCATCTCAATTAATTACTAAAAGAAAGATATAATCCTTACCATCATTCTATTTTTTTCATGTATATAAATTTCATGTATATAAAAATATATATATTTTTATGCATTTTTTTATATTATTTTGTATTTTTTATGCGAATTTTGTAATAATTATTTAAAATTTTTACAATTTTATATGGTTTTTTGTTTGATTTTATCGCAAAAGTACGAGTATAATATTGATATCTCTTCTGTAAAAAGGGTTATAAAAAATGGATGAACTAATTTTTGTTATAGGGGAATTATTGGTAACCGAAACCTCTATTATTGAAACCGTGGTTTATCCCCCTAAGGTGGAATATCCCGATAATCTATTGGCGATATGCAAAGACGGTAAAAAATACGAAATAGCTGTCCGCCCTGTCGATAATAAACCTTTGGCCTAAATAAAAAATCGGCTGCAAACGCTTGGTTTGCAACCGTTTTTATGTAAATGCAGATGACCTGTAAGCCGAGTTCTGTCGAGAATGACCATCTGTCTGGACATATCGTTACCGATATGTTCTAGCGATTTTGTCGAGAGCTACGGCGGACCACCTTGCGCTCTCTATCTTGCATCGGGCGGGGTTTACAATGCCGCATAAGTCGCCATATGCGCGGTAGGCTCTTACCCTACCCTTTCACCCTTACATACGTAAAGTATGCGGTTTGCTTTCTGTTGCACTTTCCTTGAAGTCGCCTTCACTGGACGTTATCCAGCGCCCTGTCCTGTGATGCTCGGACTTTCCTCGCTTTATCTTTGATAAAACGCGGTCATTCAGTCAACTGCATTATTTTCAAGTTTATTATATCACAGTCAAACAACAAATAAAATTAGTAAAGCTTGGCAATCGTTCCCTAAATCCAAGCAATTATAATCCATATATAATATTTGGTCAAGAATTTTTTTGTTTTTTTCTTAAAATATCGCCTGAACGCAGCTCTATATCGGTATTGATATATAATTCCTGTTGGACTTTGTCTGCTACTTTAACCAAATTTCCGTCTTTGTCATACATCTCATTAATTTTTATGGTCTTTAAGAACGCGTCTGAAGGAGATAAAATTTCTAATTCATCGCCTGCCTCGAAACGGTTTCTTTGCTCTACTAACGCCCTTCCATTATTATAGTCTTTTACTATAGCGGTAAAGTCATAAGTTTGAATTGGTCTTGAGGAAGAATAACTTTGTTCGGGATTATTAAAATAAAATCCCGTAGTGAACTCTCTGTGCGAGGTCTTATAGGGCTCGTTTAAAATAATTTCCGGAACAGCTTGACCGTTATATAAACAATCCAGCGCGCGCCTATAAGCGTTTACTACGGTAGCCACATAATAAGCCGTTTTCATTCTTCCCTCAATCTTAAAGGCGTCAATTCCGGCTTGAGCTAATTGATCCAGATAATTAAGCATATTTAAGTCTTTGGAGTTTAAAATATAAGTGCCCTTTTCATCTTCGTTAATTATTAAATCTTTGCCGGGCTTGGTGCTTTGGGTTAAATTATAATCCCAGCGGCACGCTTGAACGCATTCGCCGCGGTTAGAATCTCTGCCCGTAAAGAAGTTGCTCAATAGACACCTTCCCGAATAAGAAATGCACATAGCCCCGTGAACGAAGGCTTCTATTTCTATACCGCTTTTTAGGTTTCGCTTTATTTCTTGTATTTCTTTTAAGGACAATTCTCGCGCCAGGATTACCCTTTTGACGCCTAGTTTTGCGTAAAAATCAATCGCTCTAGAATTAGTTGTATTGGCTTGAGTGCTTACATGCACGTCAAGCTTGGTATTATTTAATACCATATCCATAACGCCTAGGTCGCTTACTATTACGGCGTCAATCTTTGCGTCCTCAAGAACCTTAAGATATTCTCTCAATTCCCCAAAATCATAATCGCGGGCGAAGATGTTTATAGTTACATATACTTTTTTGCCTAAATTATGGGCGTATTGAGCGGCCTCGTATATCTCTTTGGTAGAGAAATTTTGGCTGTATTGCCTTAGGCTAAAATTATGTCCGCCCATATATACGGCGTCCGCCCCAAAATACAAGGCGGTTTTTAGTTTTTCCATATTGCCCGCGGGGGCCAGCAGTTCAATCTTTTTCATATTTTATATCTTTTGGCAGATTGCCACGCAGTCGTTTCCTGTCTTTATTATCTCGCATTTTAACTGGGAGCATTGCTTTAACTCTTCTTCAAACCTTAGCAAATTTACCGCTATGGTGCGCATTTTGTGATATGTATTTTTGCCGCCTTTGGACATACCATGAAAGGTAAGGTTGTCGCAAAACAAGATGCCGCTTTCTTTTAAAATCTTTAGTATATTGGGCAGATAGTTAATATATTGCCCTTTTGCTCCGTCTAAAAATATAAAGTCAAACTTTCTGTTTTGCAAGACATATAATCCCAAAATCGCGGCCGCGTCGTCCAATATCAACTCGGCGTATTGGTAAAGGCCTAAAGCCTTTAAGTTTGCGCGCGCTAGCTCAAACCTTTCAGGATCGATTTCAACAGTAGTAAAATTGATATCTTTTAAGTCGGCGTAACTTTTTACTGAGTTTAAGATTTTAGCAGCGGAATATCCCGAACCGGTGCCTATTTCCAATATTTTTTTCGGCTTATAGATTTTTAAAGCTTTATCTAATTGTTCCCAAGCAGGTTCGCTTATAGTCGGTATATTTTTTTGGCGGCAATAAGCTATTATATCTTCCAAATGCATAGTTTAGTTTTCTATTATTATAGGCAAAATCATAGGGCTTCTTTTGATTTTTTTGTTTAGGAAGTTGCGCAAATTTTTTCTTATGTTGTTTTTTAATATTTCCCTGTCGATTTGAAGCTTTAAATCTATACCGTTTACCGAGTTAATAGAAACCTGTTTGATTTCTTCTATCAAATCCGCGGATTCTTTTGCGTATATAAAGCCCCTGGTTATAACGTCTATAGACGATACTTCGCCGCCCTGCTCTATGCCCATTATGACAAGCAGCATACCGTCTTCGGATAGGTGTCTTCTGTCTCTTAAAACTTCGGCGCCTACGTCGCCTATGCCCGCTCCGTCTACCAAGACATTGCCCGCGCTCACGCTTTCAGCTCTTTTTATAAATTTAGAGCAAATTTCGATTCTGTCGCCTATCTTGGGCATCAGCATGAGATTGGGATTATGTCCCAAATCCGCAATCATTTCCATGTGTTGTTTTAGATGCCTTATCTCGCCGTGAACGGGGATAAAATACTTGGGCTTGACCAATAGATACATAAGTTTTAGCTCTTCTCTAAAAGCGTGTCCTGATACATGAACATCGGCTAAATCTTCATATATGACTTTGGCGCCTTTTTCGTATAGGTTGTTTATAACATTATATACAAGTTTTTCGTTGCCCGGTATGGGAGAGGCGGAAATTATAACGGTGTCGTTGGCGGTGATTTTGACCTTATTAAACTCGCCGCTTGCCATGCGCGTAAGCGCGCTCATCGGCTCGCCTTGAGAGCCTGTCGTAATAATTACTAATTTATCCTCGTCTATTTTTTTTGTCTTTTCCAAATCGACGATTAAATTTTTGTCGTATCTTATTTCGCCTATTTTGGAGGCCGCCTCCAAAACGTTTAACATGCTTCGGCCGCTAAACGCCACCTTGCGCCCAAACTTTTGCGCTAAGTCTATGATTTGTTGAATCCTATGAATATTGGAAGCAAATGTAGCGACTATTAAGCGCCTGCCGGCGTTTTGGGCAAAATAGTTATATAAATATTTGCCTACTGTGGATTCGCTCATGGAATATCCGGGGCGCTCGATGTTGGTGCTCTCAGAAAGCATTAATGTAACGCCCTTTTTGCCTATTTCGGCTATGCGGCGAAGGTCAATCATCTCGCCGTCTATAGGAGTGTAATCAACCTTAAAATCGCCTGTATGAAACACTCTGGCAGCCGGACATTCTATATATAATGCAAAACTGCCCGAAATTGAATGGCTGACCTTGATAAACTCTACAGTAAATTCGCCCGCTTTGATAACAGAATTTTTCTTGACGACATTTACATTGACGTCGTCAAGCTTATGTTCTTTGAACTTGTGTTCCAAGAGAGCTAAAGTGATGTTTGACGCGTAAATGGGAACTCTTATTCCAAATTGCTTTAGAATATAAGGCAAACCGCCTATATGGTCCTCGTGCCCGTGAGTTAGGAAAAAACCTTTTACCTTATGAATGTTGTCGATCAAATAACTTACATCAGGGATTACCAAATCTACCCCGGGCATGTCTATGCTTGGAAAAGCCGAGCCGCAATCCACTACTATGATATCGTTTTTATATTCAAAGGCGGTTATGTTTTTACCAATCTCGCCTACGCCGCCTAGAAAAATAACTTTTAGTGTATCCAAAAATCCTCCGAAAATCTTAGTCTTTAGTTTTTCTTTTAAAACATTATATATCATTTGGCGGATTTTTACAATTTATAATAAAAGAGGTTTGTGATACACTACAATATTAAAAAGGTTTATTAACGGCGGCTTGCTGTTCTTGCTGTAAAATAGGCGTTTTGTATAAGACGGGAATATAATGCTCGGGCGTTGCAATCGCGCCGTGGCAAGAGACATCCAGAATAGTATTGTCAAAAATAATACAATCGGAAAGCGATATATTTCCGTCTATATGACAGTTGTCGCCGATTATGACGTTGTTGCCTATATCAACTTTTAAGCCCACAAAGCTTCGTTTTCCAAAATATGTTCTTCTTAAAGCAATGTTCATTAGTTCGGGCATGTTCTTGGTATAACAGTCTAAACCGCTTGCGCCTTTGAGCATATCCATATTTGCCCTAAAATATTCTTCTATACAGCCTATATCGCACCAATATTTGTCGAGTTTGTGCGTATAGATTTTTTTGCCCTTTTTAAGAAGTATGGGGAACAAATCTTTGGCAAAATCAAACATAGAATTTTTAGGGATATATTTTAGAATATCAGGATTGATTATATAAATGCCGCAGTTAATCAAATTGCTTATATAATCCTTGGGCTTTTCTATAAAGTCGGTTACAAATCCATCTTTGTCTGTTTTCACCACTCCGTAAAGAGAAGGATTTTCCACCTCTTTTACTGCCATTGTAATGTCGGCGCCGCTTTTTAAGTGATCGTCATAGATTTTTCTTAAATCAATATTTGTTAACGCGTCGCCGCTTATGACAATAAAAGGATTATCGTTGAGCCAATCTTTTGCCGCTTTGACGCTGCCCGCAGTGCCCAAAGGCTCATTTTCGATGAAATAATTAAATTTTAGCGGGAAAAGACTATTGACCGAGTCGATAATAATCTCAGGCATATGCATCAGCGTAATCGCTATTTCGTTTATTCCGTAACTTATTAAAAGTTGAATTATATAATAAATAACGGGTTTATTTAATATGGGCATAAGGGGTTTGGGTAAGTTTTGTGTCAAAGGCAAAAGTCTTGTGCCCTTGCCGCCCGCCATAATTATCGCTTTTATGTCTTTCAAAATCTTATGTCTCCTAAAATATAGTCAATTTTTAGATTGCGCAAATAACGGATAAAAAATTCAATGGAAGCGCTTTAGGCTTCTTTTGAGTTTTTATGGATGAATAAATTATCTATCAATATCCATATACCTAGCAGCGCCAAAAAACCTCCAAATAACCTTGAAAGCAAGGTGGCGTTAATATGTTTGATTATAAAAGAAGACAATATGCTCAAAGCTAACGCCGGAATAATGATATATAAGATGCCTTGGGTTTTTACTAACTTGTTTTTAAAATGCAATATAAGCGCGATTAACGCCATCGGAATAAAAGAAACCAAATTAATTGCTTGCGCTGTGTGTTGTTCTACCTCGCCTAACATAGTCAATAACGGTATGGTCAGCGTTCCGCCGCCCATACCCATACCGCCCAGTATTCCTCCCGCTACGCCGATTAGGATAAATTTAATAATTTGCCACATAAAATCCTCGCTTTAACTTAAGGGAAAATAGCCATTTTTAGTCCGAATAAGGTCATTGCAACCGCAAAGATTATCCTTATAACTTTGTTATTAAGTTTTGCTAACAATACCGCGCCCAAAATTCCGCCGATTATTACGCCGCTGCCGGCCGGTATGCCGCTTTTTAGTTTAAAGTATCCCGACGATATATAGACTACCGCGCTGGCAATACAAAGCGGTAAAATAATCAAAATGGCCGTGGCGTGAGCGACTTTGGTATCGTTTTTTAATATCTTTTCCAAAACAGGTACGACTATCATTCCGCCGCCGCCGCCAAAAAAACCATTAATAAAACCTATCAATGCTCCACATATTATTAAAGTAATCTTTTTTGGAAATTTTTTCATGGCAAGATTAGTTTGAGCCAAGGGAAGCAAAAATATCAAAGAAATAGAAAAAAGGCGTATTTAATTGATTTTGGAACGCTAATTTTATATAATAATAGATAGTTTACAATTAGGGTAAAGCTATTCTAAAAAGGACTATAATAAAGGAAAACCAAATGATTAAGAAACTGAGCGTATTATTACTAGGCGTTATTATAGCATTTGCTTCATTTTTAGGCAATCTAAATTTTGTTAAGGCTGCTAACGCAAATGACGATTATGAGCCGCCGATTATTCAGATGGGGAATTTAATAGATGAGAGCTTTTGGTTGACTAGCGAATCTTATCCCGCTTCTCCTAATACTTGGACTGGCGGCTTAATGGATTCCAATCTTTCGTCTAATGTTGCGGCAGGAGTGATTAGTTTAAACATATCTTCCCTTTTGCCTAAATTAAACGATCAAAACAATCCTTATAAGCTGCCCGCAAGCTTTAAGGAAATGACTATTAATGAAAATATTATCAGCCCTCCTGATAAGAATTCTGACAAGCAAAATGTTTTAATGATAAGCACTCCTAATACTACCGCATATGCTTATAAATCTAATTCGTATGATATAAGACCTAATTCTTACTATAAATTAAGCGTTTATGTATATACCCCCGATTATTCCACAATAGGTCTAGATGATAACTACGGCGCGTTTATCGCGATAACAGGCGATATTACCGCAATCAGCGATCCTATAAATACATATAATACCTGGAAAGAATATTCCATCTTCTTCTCGGGATATAGCTACAAAACCGCTTCAATCAAAGTATCTTTACAGCTTGGCGATGTCAGCGAGGATGAAGAAGGCAATAAAATAATGAGACCCGCTTCGGGCTATGTATTCTTTGATAAGATACTCTTGCAACCTATTTCTTACGAAACTTATCAAATCTACAAGAACAATAAAGGCCCTTACGACTACTTCGCAAAAGAATTCAGCAACAATATATTGCCCGAAGATTTCCAAGGAGATTTTGAAACAGGTTTTTCTAATTGGGATCTCATTGCAGGAACAGCTCCCGCTTATCTTGAAAGCAACATTCACATGCCTTTTGGTGACCAAGCTTTAAAATTCCAAGCCAGCACATCCGGTTATGTTGGCTATCGTTCTAAACCTATAAAAATAGAAAGACATAAATTTTATCATCTTGGAATATGGCAAAATAGATCCAAATTAATTAACGGAGATGCTTTCGCTGTCATTGTAACATACGAAAACGGCGAATATAATACCAAAGGCACCCTTAATTCTTTTACTACTAATTTGGGCGAAAATTCTTGGTTAGGCAGATGGTCTCAAGGCAGCTTCTTTATCAAAGGCTCTAGCTTAATGGATAAAGAAATTTATTTAGAGCTATGGTTTGGCAATAGCTCATCCCCTGCCTCGGGCACTGTTTATTATGATAATATAACCTTGGAAGAAATTTTACCCGAAGATTATACAAACAATAATTCTAACGGAACAGTGGTTACTTTTAACGACAGCCAAGGCAGCCCTTCCGTTACCAATGGTAACTTTGAAGTTATCGGCAACTATACCGAATTTAAATATCCTATGCCCGTTGATTCCTGGAAGACATTAACTGAAGACGATAGAAACACAATTACGGGCATTGTTAGAGGCGATAAAGAACATTTTGAGGCTAATAGTCAGCTTTACGGCGCTCCTTCTTATCCTTACACCGCAGACCATCCTAACACCAATCTATTAATGATAGCCAATACCAAGCCTGCGGTTTACGGATATTCTATCAATATTTCGTTAGGCGCTCAAACCTACAAAAAGATTTCTGTCGATTTACAGACTCAAATACGTTCGGGTTATGGCGCTGAGTTAGTGTTAAGGAAAGATGATATAGTAATAGCCAGACATTCTAAAATAGATACCCAAAATCAATTTAGAACATATAACTTCTACGTATATAGCGGTAACATTGCTCAAGACTTGACTTTAGAAATATGGTTGGGCAAAGAAGGCGGATTCAATAACGAATACTACACAAGCGGTCATTTGTTTGTGGATTTTGTTGACGCTGTCGATGTAGATGAGGCTGCATATGATAACGCCACGGGCGTTTTGGATAAGAGATACAGCTTCCTGGATGAGAGGTTTGAAACCTTTGAACAAACATACGGCGCATTAAAGACGCCTTTAAACTGGACTTCTATTGTTCCTTATATCAACATTAATACTGTTACTGCGGGAATAATTAACCTAAATGAATATGTTTCAAACGTATTAGGCGTTGAAAAGACTAAGATTGGCAAGGATAATCTCTCCCCTTATGCCCTAGTTATCTACAGCCCCGAACCCACCGCTTACGGAATGAGACAATCGGTCGGTATTTCTTACGAAACAGATTCATATTATCAAATAACCGTAAGAATAAAGACCGTAGATATACCTAAAGGCAAGGGCGCAAGAATTATTTTAGACGCAGGCCAATACTTTGAGAATATAAACACTCAATACCGCGAATTTAACTATAACAACGACTTTGTAGATTATAAGTTCTTTGTAAATGTCGGTTCTTCCGTACAAACTCATAATATTGAGATTTGGTTGGGCGACAATACTAAACCTGACGCGTTGGCTTCCGGCTTGGTTGTTGTTGACCAAATAATCATCGAAAAGATTGACGAAACCGCATATAACGAAGGCATAGCTGATCTGTCTTTGGAGGATAAAGACGCTAGACCTGACAACGTTAAAAAAGTCGTTTTGGGAGAAACCGCTCAACCCGAAACTCCTGACGAAGACGAAGATAAAAAACCTTTTGAGTGGTGGTTATTGCCTTCGATATTCTTCTCGATATTGCTGATATTCTGCATTATTATGATAGTTGTTTCGGATATCGCGCCTAGAATTAAGTTCACAAGGAAAAAAGGCACGGTTTCTTACGACCGCCGCGCGACAATTAATACGGCTATCAACAAGCAAAAGACCGAACAACCTAAAGAAACGCCTAAGGAAGAAATCGTTGAAGAAAAACCTGAGGTAATAATAACAGAATCCGGCAAGCGCTTGGTAAGAAGAAAGAAATACGTTCCTAAAGTATATAAAGACGAATTCGATGATTAATAAATAAGGGCTGTAAAAATTACAGCCCTTTTTATTATCTCTTTATCGTCTTGATTTTTTTATCCAATTATTTTATCAATTTATATCCATTGGGTATTATTTCATATATATCGCCTTGGTATACCCTATTCAGCCCGAGTTCTTTAAGCTCGCTAGCTATATCGGTCTTAGGAACTATGTGGGTTACAAGCAGTCTAAAAGGCTTGTTTTGGGCGTATTTATAGCCCTGATATAATGACATATGCGGAGTTTCGGGCATGTGAAATTCTGTAGGATACGCGCAATCTATCAATGCCGTATCCGCGCCGTCGGTTAATATGTCAAGATTAGGATTTAAAACGGTGTCGCCGGAGTAAGCCAAAGTTACCGCTCCGTTAGAAAGCTTGACTCCAAAACATTTTTTTGGATGAACCATTTCCACGAAGCTAAAATCCAAATCTTTAATCTTATAATTATTCTCGGCTCGGATGTCAATGATATTGAAGTTGTCGCAAGAGGAAATAAGTTTATATTCGTGGCTGTCTTCGCGCGGCAAGTATACGTCTAATTTTAGGTTATTAATAGCGCAATAATATCTTAAGACCAATATATCGGACATATGGTCGGCATGCAAATGCGTCAGGATTACCGCGTCAAGTTTATCAAGTTCGGTATATTTTTGAAGTTGCGCTAATACGCCGTTGCCGCAGTCTATCAAAACCTTAGCGTTTTGTGTTTCTACCAAATATCCGCTTAAAGCGGCGTCTTTTTCGGGATAAGGTCCCATGCAGCCTAAAACATACAGCTTCATTCGTGATTTTCCTTCTCTATTGTAATTAATACCTTTATTCTATCAAATAATTTAAGTTTTTGGGATACCTTTATCAAAATCCAACCGCCTGCCACCCCAAATAGAGTTTGAGAGAAATTAGATAAAATTAAGAGAGGGGCTAGAACGGCCGCGTATGTGCTTGCATTAGGATTGCCAATGGCGACCAGCAACACTTCGTAAGAAGTATATCCTATTTGCATGAAAACCGAAGCTACGATCATTCCTATTAATATTCTGATATTTGAATGCTTTTTGCCTTTAATCAGCAGCATAATCACGGGCATTAACGCTTTTATAACCAAAGTGGCGGGCGCGTAATAACTGTATCCCAAGAAAATATCGGCCAAAACGCTTCCTATCGCCGACGGGATAACGGCATAATAGCTCAAAAACGCGCAGGCCAAAAATATAAATATGTCGCCCAAATGGACATAACCCATTCCCACGGGAAAATGGACAAAAGCGGTAAACACGAAAATAAAAGCGCCAAAAACCGCAATTAAAGCTATGTTATAGACAGAACGATTCAAGTGTCTAAAATTTGCGTTATCTTGCATACCCTGTTCCTTGTATTTTTATAGTTACGATTTTATCTATATTATTTTACTATGTCAACAATTTAAATGATTTCATATTGTATTTTAATATGATATTCGACTTCTTGTAAGATTTTGACAATTATACTTTATGTCTTGATTATTTAAATTGCGATGTAGTATAATACAGATAGACAAAACATAAAATTATATTAACTCCTGCTGTGTTTGTTATGGCGCATAATTTATGCCCACAGATAAAAAACGGGAGAATGCGTATAGCCGCTTGATGTCAGGCCTCAGTAATTTCACTGGTCTAAAAGCCAGACAGCGGAGGAAGGCAGATACGGCATCGATTCACCCCCCTGCGAGAGCGGGTATCTATAAATTAGCGTCAGACGGCATTGGCGGGATTATTATTTTACGCGGTCTTTTTTTAAGACCGCGTTATTTTTTTATTTTAGAGAATTTATATTTTTGAACTAAATAATGCTTTAGCTAAAAAAATTTGCCTTTTATAAAAAAATCCTTTCTAAAAAAGAAAGGATTTTATATTTTTTTTATAAATCTGTTTTATTACGTAATATTATTGGAGGCGCGGGTTATCGCTTCGACATCCTTTTTGCTTATACCGTATTGAACAAAGAATATTATGCTTACCGATAGCACAATGAAGATACAGCTTAATACCGCCCAGCCTAAAGAAGCAAAAACCGTTTTGCTCATCTCTTTGCTGGCGTCGAAGCCTATAATATCCAAAATTATGCCTGCCGTAAAAGAAGATAAACTCTGAGAAAGTTTATAGGCAAACGTCATAAAGGAATTGTATGTTCCCGTTTTATTTATGCCCGTGCGATGCTGTTCTACGGCTATTAAATCGCCCATCATGGAGCTGGGCATAGAGAAAACGGAACCCACGCCTAAACCTATAAGCAGCATTCCGCCAACCAGGTAAATAAATAGGCTGTTATCTCCTATGGTGTTGAGATAGTAATATGAAACGAAAATAAAGCCCTCATACAAAATACCCACAAGTCCGATTGACACGCCCATAATAAGCGCGCCCTTTTTATCCAACTTCCGTGAAACCAACATCCATATAGGCTGAGACAATATCGTCATTATAAACAAGCCGCCGAGCGCGACAGCTGTTTGGAAAAAGTCTAATCCAAAGGTGTATTGAAAGAAGTGTAATCCTATTGATGTTAAAAAAGCGGCGCTCATCAAAGATACGGCGTAACCGACTACTAAGGCTCTAAAGTTCTTTAACTTAAAGGACTTGAAAAAGTCTAAAAAGACATTTAATAATGATTTTTTTTCTATCGTGCCCTCGCGCGCCTTAATATTAAGCCTAGGCAATTGACTGTATGTTCCCATAAAAGCCAGAGCGCTTGAGATTAGCATAACGCACGAGCCTATATAGGCCATTGTTTGATATTGCTCAATATTTCTTTCGTCCGTAAAGATTACCGCCAATAATACTATAGGGATAATCATTCCTATCAAAAAGAAAATGGTCTTAAATACTTCTATGGAAGAACGGTCGTCATAACTGCTGGCTAGTTCCACGCCAAGCGCTTGATAAGGCGTTTGAAAAATCGTGTTGAAAGTCTGGAAGAGTAAAATAAATACTACAAACCAAATAAACTTCAGCCAAACGGGAAATGTCTTGGGCAGCCACCAAAGCAATATGTTTACTAACGCTACGCCGAACATTCCAAAGAACATAAAACCGTGCCTTCGTCCGAATATCTTGCTCTTGGTTCTGTCCGAGAGCGAGCCGAAAATGGGATCGCTGGCGCCGTCCCAAATAGTTCCTATAAAAACGGCTATGCCCATTAATGTGCCCGGCATTAGATGAGCGACAGTGCCAAAATACATCAAAAGCGATGTAGCCGTTTGAGATACCATACAAAAGCCCAAACTTCCAAAGCCGTACATAATCTTGGCAGGCGTGGACATTATAGGCTTTTGAGCGATTTTGTTCTTAAGAAAAATCATAATTAATGCAATTATATATTAATATTTAAAAGTTATCAAGTTGTGAATTAAATCAAACAAAAAAACAACCGATAAAGCGCCAAATAAAAATTTTCTCTGAAATTTCGGGTTAACAAAAAAAAGAGCTAATAAATAATTATTTAAAAAAATAAAGGCGGTTAATTATAACCGTCTTTATTAAAAGTGTTCATCTATTTAATTTGGCACCACCATGGAGAATCGAACTCCAGTCTCCGGCGTGAGAGGCCAGCGTCCTAACCTCTAGACTATGGTGGCATATATGGTGGCTGCGGGACTAGGGTTCGAACCTAGACTGTGCGGGTCAGAGCCGCATGTGCTACCGTTACACAATCCCGCAAAAGTAATTTTAATTCTAATTAAATTATATAATATTGTCAAGCATTTGGATATTTTAATATTTGCCAATTTATTAATTTAAGATTAATTAATTTTATATATAATGTCTTATCATAAAAAAATAAAAAGGGCTGTTTTTAGCCCTAATAACCTAGAAAAACACAAAAAATTTCGCCGCCAAAATTTTTTGCTTATTTATATAAAATTTTTTCATCATGTCGCGGCTTCGCAGAGGCCTTGGATTTCTTCGGCTTTTTTGCCTATTTTGATTTTTCCACGAATTAATAAACTTGCCGCCGCCTTTTCTTTAAAAATAATTTTGCCGTCAAAACGCAGGACTATATCGGCTGTCGTATAATTATTGGCGCGCAAAGCCAAGTTATATTTGTTTATTAATTTTTCCGTTCCGCATTCGGCGCAAATGTTAAGCTCGTATCTGCCTTTATTTAGCTTAATAATCAAATTATTTCCCGTATCAATAATTGAGGGCGTAGTAAAATTATAATCCGCAAATTTATACTGCCTTCCCTTTATTATCCCTTCTGTAATAAAGGAATTAAAGTTATAAATATAAATCCAATTATCGCTCATATAGGAAGCCAGGCATACATTGTCGCCCAACAGATTAAGCGCGTAAAAATTTTGAGGAATCTTTTTGGCGTTGAGTTTGTGGATATAGCCTACGCTCTTAACATTGATTGATTTGCCGTTTATGCTGACTTTGCCTTCGTATTTGCAAAGTTGCGCTATTATTTCGGCGCGCGAGTTTCTGGGCAGTATGTTAAATAATCCTATATGTCCTCTGCCCCAAATTAAAGGAGTTATTTTTAAGTCGCACTCTATTTCGATGTCGCCTAATAGAAAAAACTTAAGCCGCTCGGGCGTAAATACGTTATCTAAAGCGTAAAATTCTTCTTTATAGATTCTGCATTGCTTTCTCTCAAACGTCCTAAAAGCCGATTTGCCGTCAAAAAAAGCCCAAGCGAAATATTCTTTTTGAAGCATACCGCAATATACGCTCAAAAATTTGCCTTCTAAGCTAAATTCAAATAATAAAATGTTGGACATAGAATTTACCTTAGTTTGTGTTATAATGGGCATTTTTATCCTTGATTAATAATGCCGTATGCTCTTAACAGTCTTTCTATGTTCTCCAGATAGTAATTTAAATAAGAAAAAGTCCTCGCGGTGTTTTTTAATCCTATCCAAAGCCCGTAAACGAGCTTAGGCTTGCCGTTTAGGTTGCTGTTTAGAAGTTGGGCAAGCACATAGATTTCTTCTCGAGTTTCTATGTCAATATCCGTTTCTTTGGACAAATAAATAATCATTTCTGAAACAAAAGTAGAGATTTCGGCTGCTTGTTCGCGGTTTAGCGGTCTTATATAATCGTTGTAATATAGTTTTTCATTGTTTATATTTAACATTGACAGCGCGGTGCGCTTAAATTTCTGGATAGCTTCATAACACCAGTTTTTATATGCCACATTGATATTATCGGTTTCCGACATATAAAATTCCTGCAAGAACATGGTTAAGTTCAGCCTTTTGGCGTCGATTTCCCACAACATAGAGAAAATAAAAGCCAAAAAGTCTTCTTTTTTTTCGGGGTATTTTATGACAAAAACATCGGGCGCGACGCGCACGCTGGCGCTCGCCAAAGCCGCGGGAAAATCGTAATCTTTAACACAGCAAGCCAAAATCTCGTATAATCGCGGATACGCCGCGATAGCTTTTAGGACTTGGGTTATATACTTATCGGACATGATAAACTTTGCGCAAGACATTTCGTCGCAAGCTTTAATAAACGCATCGGGCGAACCTGAATTCATATATACCCTCAAAGCATATTTTTAAATAATTATATCATAGCAAAATCTGGTAATCAACGCTAAATATGGCTTGCATATACCAACATATTGATGTATAATGTTATTAATTAGTCGTAAGGAGGATAAGCCCAATGAAATCTGTTTTGCTAAACCTTCAATATAGCGATGTCAAAGATTTCGTCAATATTGTTAGCAAATACACAGTTGAAACCGATTTAAAAAGCGGCAGATATACCGTAGATGCAAAATCTCTCTTAGGTATCTTTAGCTTGGATTTGACAAAGCCTATCACTTTGGAAATTCATGACGGAAAGGACGCCGACGAGTTATTAAAGGAACTTAAGCCTTTTATAAAAGAATAAATTATACGCCGCCCTGTCAAAACAGGGCGATTTTAATTTTAAGACAATTTTTTGATTGTGTCGAAATTCCCTTATTACAAGGGAATTTTTATTTGACAAAAAGCTCAATATCAAGTAAATATTCAAATGAAAATAATGTCAAACCTACAAAATAATGACTAATTGTGAATTGTTTGATATAATATTAACCTATAATACACATAGATAAAAATATAATAAGAGGTAAAATGGCTACAAAAGTATCTATTGGACTCGACGTTGGTTCGACCACTATAAAGACAGCTGTTTTAGACGAAAATAATAATCTACTGTTCAGCCTTTATCAAAGACATTATTCGGATATTAAAAAGACCTTAGCCGATGTCCTAATTGAAGCGCTAAAAAGATTTGACTCGTTTAAAATAATGGTAACGGGCTCGGGAGGTATCGCTGTTTCAAGATGGCTTGATATTCCTTTTATTCAAGAAGTGGTAGCCGGCGTTAAGGCGATAGAAGTATTCGCTCCTCAAACCGATGTCGCAATAGAACTAGGCGGCGAAGACGCCAAGATTACATATTTTAATAACGGAAACGTTGAACAGCGCATGAACGGAACATGCGCGGGCGGAACGGGCGCGTTCCTTGACCAGATGGCCACCCTTCTAAATGTCGAAGTCGGCGGCCTTAACGAATTGGCCAAACAATCTACCACTATTTATCCTATTGCTTCCCGTTGCGGCGTTTTTGCAAAAAGCGATATACAACCGCTTTTAAACGACGGCGCGCCTAGGGAAGATCTGGCCGCCAGCGTATTTCAATCGGTGGTTAATCAGACCATTTCGGGACTTGCCTGCGGAATGCCTATTAGGGGCAAGGTGGCTTTTTTGGGCGGGCCTTTGCACTTTCTGTCCGAACTAAGAGAAAGATTTATTCAAACATTAAAGCTAAAAGACGATGAAATCATCGTTCCAGATAATTCCGAAATCTTTAACGCAATAGGCGCGGCGTTGTCCGCTCCCGAAAACTCGATAAGAACAAAGAGCCAGATAGAAGCCAAGCTCAAGGCTCTTGCGGAGGTCGAAGAGCCTGAAATTATGCGTCTTCCTCCCCTATTTTCCTCCGAAGAAGAGCTGCAAAAGTTCCGCGCTCGTCACAGCAAAGCAAGCGTTCCTATAGCAAATATAGAAGAAGCGGAAGGCCCGCTGTTTTTGGGCTTGGACGCAGGCTCTACTACAACCAAAGCGGCGCTTATTGATTCTGAATATAGAATAGTTTATTCTTGGTACGGCTCCAACGGGGGCAATCCCTTAAAATCGGTAATCAAGATACTAAAAGAGATATATTCAAAACTGCCCGATACCGCATATATCGCATATTCCTGCGTTACGGGATACGGCGAAAACCTTATCAAAAAAGCGCTGGGCGTGGATATGGGCGAAATTGAAACTATGGCGCATTATACCGCGTCGGAACATGTCTTGCCTGGCGTAGATTTTGTTTTGGATATCGGCGGTCAGGACATGAAATGCTTGCGCATAAAAAACCAGACTGTCGACAGCATTTTGCTAAACGAAGCGTGCTCCTCGGGCTGCGGAAGCTTTATAGAGACCTTTGCATCGGCTTTGGGATTAAAGGCCGAAGAGTTTGCCAAACTCGGTTTAATGGCGGACAACCCCGTGGATTTGGGCTCAAGATGCACTGTCTTTATGAACTCTCGAGTAAAGCAGGCCCAAAAAGAAGGCGCAAGCGTCGGAGACATCAGCGCGGGCTTGTCGTATTCGGTCGTAAAAAACGCGCTGTTTAAGGTTATAAAAATCAGAGATCCCGAAGAATTAGGCCAAAAAATCATCGTTCAAGGCGGAACATTTTTAAACGAGTCAGTCTTAAGAGCCTTTGAGCTTGTAAGCAAGCGCGAAGTCGTCCGCCCCAATATTGCCGGGCTTATGGGCGCGTTCGGCGCGGCTATAATAGCTAAAAAGTCCTACAAGGGACAAAACACTACTCTTAAGACATATGACGAGATTATAAATTTAAATCCTAAAAAAGAAACCAAGCATTGTCAATTCTGCGGCAACAGATGTCTTTTGACGATAACCAAGTTTGCGGACGGTCAAAAGATTGTAACCAACAACCGCTGCGAAAGGGGCGCGGGCGAAGAACTGCCGCCCGGGCTGTTGCCAAACCTGTATCAATATAAATACGAAAGACTGTTCAATTATTATAAAAACCCCGAAAATACTCCCAGAGGCAAAATCGGCATCCCCAGAGTTTTGGGAATGTATGAAAACTATCCTTTCTGGCATACATTCTTTACGAGATTAGGCTTTGAGGTTGTTTTGTCTCCCCGCTCTTCGCGCGCTATCTTTGATTTGGGCATAGAAACGATGCCTTCCGAATCCGTTTGTTATCCGGCAAAATTAGCGCACGGACATATTATTTCATTAATAAAGCGCGGGGTAAAGAAAATCTTCTATCCGTGCCTGCCCTACGAGCAAAAAGAAGACCCTGCTTCGGACAACCATTACAACTGCCCTATCGTGTGCATGTATCCCGAGGTGCTAAAAAACAACATCGACGCGTTAAAACAAGACGTCGAGTTTATCTCGCCCGTTTTGCCGCTCAATAACCCTAAAAAAATGAAAAAGAGGCTTTGCGAAGTCTTTAAGGATATCGACAAAGACGAAATTTACAGGGCTGTGAACGCGGCGTATGAAGAACAGGCGCATTTTAAAGCCGACATAAGAAAGATGGGCGAACAGGTGCTTGAGGAATTAAACCGCACGGGCAAGCGCGGCATAGTGCTTGCAGGACGCCCTTATCACATAGACCCCGAAATCAACCACGGCATAGCCGATATGATTAACAGATACGGCTTTGCGATTTTGACCGAAGACAGTATCTGCCATTTAAGGAAAACGCCTAGGCCTTTGCGTGTGGTTGACCAGTGGACATATCATTCCCGACTTTACGCCGCCGCCGAGGTGGTCAGACACGCCGACAATCTTGAAATTGTTCAGTTAAACTCTTTTGGATGCGGCCTGGACGCCATTACGACGGATCAAGTAATGGAATTAATGGAAGCCGCCAACAAGATTTATACGGTATTAAAGATAGACGAAGTAAACAACTTAGGCGCGGCGAGAATTAGGATAAGGTCGTTAATTGCGGCCGTAAATGAGAGGGCGAGAAAGAACGTTTGCTGCGTTCCCCCGCCCGATTTGGAGCCCAAAGTCGACTTTACCAAGGCGATGAAAAAGACGCACACCATTATCGCGCCCAATATGTCGCCTATTCACTTTGTTTTCTTGAGAGAAGCTATTAGGCAATCGGGGTATAATCTTGAAGTTTTGCCTGAATCTGATATTGATGCCATTAATGTAGGCTTAAAATATGTCAATAACGACGCTTGTTACCCCAGCATCATAGTCTTGGGACAAATAATAAACACCCTTCAAAGCGGACAATATGACATAGACAAGACCGCAGTCATGCTGTCTCAAACGGGCGGCGGCTGCAGAGCGACCAATTATATCCCCCTGTTAAGAAAAGCGCTAAAGGAAGCCAATATGGGACAAGTGCCCGTAATCAGCTTTAACCTGGTAGGGCTTGATAAGTGCAGCGGATTTAAGATCTCCACGCCTATGCTTATAAGGCTAATAATGTCACTTATTTACGGCGACCTGTTTATGAGAGTGCTTTACGCCGTTAGACCCTATGAAAAAGAGCCGGGAAGCGCGGACAGGCTGCATAAGAAATGGGAAAAGATATGTTTGGAATCGCTAAAGAGCCTTAATTTATTCAAATTTTGGAATAACCTAAAAAATATTATAAGAGAATTCGACGCCCTGCCTGTTCATAATATAAAGAAGCCTAGAATTGGTTTGGTGGGCGAAATTTTAGTAAAATACCACCCCGGCGCGAATAACCAAATAATAAAAACCATAGAGGAAGAAGGCGGCGAAGCGGTCGTGCCCGAAATGCTGGACTTTTTCTTATACGGATTTGAGAACGCGACTATCAAATATAAATTATTGGACGGAACGCTCGCGGCTAAAATCAAAAACGATATTTTAATTAAGATAGTCGATTTTGTCCGCGCGCCTATGATTAAAGAACTTAAGAAAACGCGCTTTGGTTATCCATTAGATATTAAGACCAAGGCAAAAATGGCTAGCGAGGTCGTTTCATTAGGCTCTATGAGCGGCGAGGGTTGGTTCTTAACCGCCGAAATGCTGGAATTAATGCACGAAGGCGTAAATAACATAGTATGTATGCAGCCTTTCGCTTGCCTGCCTAACCACGTAACCGGCAAAGGCGTAATAAAAGAGCTTAAACGACAAAATCCTAAGGCCAATATCGTGGCTATCGACTACGATCCCGGCGCTAGCGAGGTCAACCAATTAAACAGACTAAAGTTAATGATGGCTTCGGCGTTTAAGAATTTGGAAAAATAAAAAAACAGCCTATTAGTTAGGCTGTTTTTAATTACGAAAATTAAAATTTATTTTTAAGGGCTTATATAAGTCCTTTTTTATCTTATAGGTGTAATTATACCGCAAGCTATTTTCAACCCCGAATTGCCCGAAGGCTGCGTTCTAAAGTCGTCAGGCGATAGGTGGATTACCACGGGTTTGCCTATGACTTCGTTTAACTTGAATCTATCCGTTATAAACCGCATATACGCCGAGCCGTCCGACATGGGCATTATTACGGGCAGGTCGCCCGCGTGGTTGGGGTGAATGGTATTGGTCGGGTTATAATGGTTGCCCGTATTAGGAAACGGATTGTCTTCCGTGCCAGGATCGCAAGAGTCTCCATCGTGGATATGGAATCCGAACGGGCTTATCACCCAATCGTCGTCTCTATAAAAACACGGCAAGTTATGTATCCTTACAAATACCTCTACTCCTTCGGTTAACTGCCTAAACTCCACCTCGCCTTTTATATCGGGATACTGCGGCCCGCCTTTTATGACCGCAATCGCCCTTTGAACATAATTTTTATAAAACATCGCGCTTCCCCTTAAATAAAAATAATTATCTTATCATATATATGCTTTTGATTTGTTCTTTTGTGAATAAAAAAAATTCAAGCCCCGAGGCTTGAATTTATGAAAAAATATAAAGATTTGCGTGTTTTAATTATCTGTCTTATTCGTTAGAAATAATCTTTCATATACCTCAATGGATTCTCTGTCAAAAAGAACAAGCGCGATATCCATATCATTCTTGGTGAGAAATTTTTCAAAGGCTTCCATAGCCGCTTTTATTGCCTTGTCTTTAGGATAGCCGTAAACGCCGCTTGAGATTAGAGGAAAGGCTATGGATCTTATATCGTATTTTTTGGCCAGTTCTAGCGAATTTAGATAGCAAGATGTAAGCAGTTTTTCTTCGTCATAACCGCCGCCCCGCCAGACAGGGCCGACCGTGTGGATGACATATTTTGCGGGCAAATTATAGCCTTTTGTTATTTTTGCCTCGCCTACTCTACAGCCGCCCAAAGTCCTGCATTCTTCCAAAAGCATAGGCCCCGCCGCCCTGTGTATAGCGCCGTCCACGCCTCCCCCGCCCAGCAAAGTTTCATTGGCGGCATTAACTATAGCGTCGGTTTGAACTTTGGTTATATCGCCTATTATGACCTTAACGGGCATTTTACCCTCCCTATTAAGCCGTATTTATATTTAGTTATAACATATTTTTTGATGTTTGGTATCTAAAATAAAAAAACAGCTTTCATAAGCGAAAGCTGTCGAAATCAATGAAACTTCCAATAGCGTTATAACTTCAGCAAATCTTGCAAGCCTTCTTCGAAGTTAACGCCGAATCTAATATCCGTTTGGGCCTCAAAAGTCCTTTGAATGCTTTGGGCTGTGAATTTGACCGCAATATCTATGGCTTTTTCCAAAGGCTTTTCGTTGACAATAGCGGCGGTTAAAGCGCTGCCGAACACGTCGCCCGTGCCGTGATAAAATTGGCCTATCTTTTTTGAGAACGAATAACTTATTTTATCGGTCTGTTTATCATAAGCAGCCGCGCCTAAATTCTGGTCATCGAAATACACGCCCGTCAAAACTGCCTGGCTGCAAAATTGAGATAGATTTTTCAAAATATTTTCTATATATTCTTTTTCATAAGGGCCTGCTTTATAAGGCTCGTTTAGCAAAAATACCGCTTCAGTTATATTGGGAATGATTATATCGGCCTTTTTGCATAGCTTTTTCATACCTTCAGGGAAATTGGAGGGGAAGATTTTGTAAAGCTGGCCGTGGTCCGCCATTACGGGATCGACTATTACTTTGGTGTTTTGGGTTTTTAGCAAGTCGATGACTTCGCAAACGATGTCTATTTGCTCAAAAGAGCCCAAAAAACCCGTGTAAATTGCGTCAAATTCAAGTCCAAGCGTTTTCCAATGCTTGACTATGGGCAAGATATCTTCGGTCAAGTCTCTATAGGTAAAGCCCGTAAATCCGCCGGTGTGCGTAGATAAAATGGCGGTGGGTATAATGCTGGTCTCTATTCCTGCCGCAGAAATAATAGGAAGAGCTACCGTTAAAGAGCATCTGCCGAAGCATGAAATATCATGTATAGCTACAACGCGTTTTTGCCTTTTCATTTTAACTCCCGCAAAAGATTTTATAACAATAATATTATTAAATTGTATTAGCTGTCAACTAATTAATATTTTATTTTCTTATTTGTTTAACAAAATATTATATCCAAGACGGATTATGCCGCGGGCTTTAGCGCCGTTGATATCAAATCGAGCGATGCTTTCTATTATTCTGTAATTGTCATCGTCATATGAAAACTCAAACTCGGTTTCTTTTTCGCATTTTATAACCAATTTTTTGTCGTCAGTAAAACTTGCTAATAGCTTAAAAGAATTAGGAATGTATGTAGGCATTTCGTCTATTATCACGCTGTCTAGACTTATATTTCCCTTATCGGAAGTATAATAGCCTATTTGAAAATTGCCGAATACAGTTTCCAATAGGTGAACGCTTACGGTCTGGCCTTTTTCGGTCAGTATATTTAAAGAAAAATGCCTTTTTATGTTGTTTAAGTCCCTTTCGCCATACATGCGACGCCTGATAGCTGTCATGTCTATTTCGGTCTTTTTGCCGCCTAAATTCAACGAGCCTTGAAGTTTGCCCGCTTGCTCGTAATAAACCAAATTTAAAATATCTTGAATTTTTTTCTTATCTATTTTTCGCGAAGATAATGCCCTCGCAATAACGCGCGCGTCGGAATGCTTACAAAAATCATAAATATCGCTTACGGCAGTAAACTCTCCGTCAAACACGGCAGGAATAATGCGCGTTCCCTTTAGGTTTTTCCAGATATTTTGGGGCGTTTTGTTGTCTTGAATTATTCCGCCGCTGTATTGGATTTTCCATTTTTTGCCGGCTTGGAGGCACGAAGTTTCTATTAAAGACTGATTTTCCAAAATCTGATGAGCGCAAATAAAATTATTATCCAATAGGTCGTGATAGGCAAACCACACTTCGTTGTTGCCCGTCCCCCTTTCGCCCAATCTTATAATAATGCTTTGTCCGTCCTTAGAATGTCCCGAAATATAATAGCTATTAGTCAGGTTTTGGGACGCGCCTTCTTTTAAAGAATAAAATTCCGCGTTTTCGTCAAAAGGACGCTTTTTTTGAAAATTTTTTATTTTTTGAGCTAATAGAATCGATTTAAATGACATTCTTTCTCCCGTTTTATTTTTCTTTGGGTTTTAAATATTATACCAACCTTATATGAATATGTAAATCTAATATCTATTTGCATATCGCGAATTATCCCATAAGAAATTAAACCTAAAATGATAAAATGTGTTATAATGTCAAAGCATAAAATTTTTTGCGGAGTAATTTTTATGGATATTAAAGCTACTTTATCTGCCGAATTTAACCTAAGTCCAGTTTATACGGCTAATATTATTGAGCTTTTGGATCAAGGCAATACCGTGCCTTTTATAGCCAGGTATAGAAAAGAATTAACGGGCGCATGCGACGACCAAAAGTTAAGAGAGTTTGCCGACAGGCTGGATTATTTAAGAAAGTTTGAAGCGCGAAAAGAAGTCATTATTCAATCGTTAATAGAGCAAAATGTTTTTAACGAAGAATTGGAAGCCGCGCTTAACGAAGCCAAGACTTTGACCGAGCTTGAGGATATTTATAGACCTTATAAGCCCAAGAAAAAGACGAGAGCGACCGTGGCTATAGCTAAGGGATTATTGCCATTGGCAGAATTAATCTTTGAGCAAAGTATTGATAAAGAGCGCCTAAACGCCGAAGCGCAAAAGTATATAGACGAAGAAAAAGGCGTAAACAATGCAGAAGAAGCTATCGCCGGCGCTTTGGATATTATTTGCGAAAAGATGTCGGACGACGTCAATATCAGAAAAGCTATAAGAGAGTTATATTTTGAACAAGGATATATAGCCACTACCCTTAACGAGCAGGAAAAAGAATCTAAAGAAAGACTATATGTTTATGAAATGTATAAAGACTATAAAGAAGCCGTTAAGACTATTCCTAGCCACAGAATATTGGCTATAAACCGCGGCGAGAAAGAAAACTGTCTTAACGTATCTTTAGAGATTGACCAAGAGCTTGTTAAAAATGTATTATATAAAGCCTTTGTTAAGGATAGTCCTATAGCTGATTTGATAAGAGCGGCGGCTGACGACGCTTACGATAGATTAATCAAACCCTCTATACAAAGAGAAGTAAGAGCCGATTTGTTTGAAAAGGCGTCCGAGCAGGCTATTAAGATGTTTGAGACTAATTTAAGACCTCTTATTATGCAGCCCGCTATAAAAAACAAAGTCGTAATGGGTATCGACCCCGCATATAGAACGGGCTGCAAAATTGCCGTGGTGGACGGCATTGGAAAGTTTTTGGATAAGGCGGTTGTATATCCTACCCCGCCCCAAAACAAAATTGAAGAGGCCAAAGCGGTCTTAAAAGAGCTCATTAGAAAGCATAAAGTCGAGTTATTGGCTATAGGCAACGGCACGGCGTCCAAAGAAACCGAAATTTTTGTCAGCGAATTGATAAAAGAAATACCTGAATATAATTTGTCTTACGCAGTGGTTAACGAGGCGGGCGCGTCCGTTTATTCGGCTTCAAAGCTTGGCGCCGAAGAATTTCCTGACTTAGAGCCTGCGCATAGAAGCGCTATAAGCATCGCAAGACGGCTTCAAGACCCTATGGCCGAATTGGTAAAAATCGAACCGCGCTCCATAGGAGTCGGGCAGTATCAGCACGATATGCCGCCCGCGCGTCTTGACAACGCGCTAAAGGGAACGGTTGAGGACTGCGTCAACAGCGTAGGCGTGGACGTAAACACCGCGAGCGTTTCGCTCCTTTCCTACGTGGCAGGGCTTAACGCGGGCGTGGCAAAAAACATTATTAAATACAGAGAAACCAACGGAAAATTTGAGACTAGAAGCGAATTATTAAATGTTCCCAAACTGGGCGAAAAAGTATATCAGCAATGCGCGGGCTTTTTAAGAATAATAGGCGGAAAGAATATTTTGGATAATACCGCCGTTCACCCCGAAAGCTACGAAGCGGCGCAAAAATTATTAAATATGTTTAATTTAGACATTAATAACCCCGAATCGCGCTCAAAGCTGCCTGAACTGGTTAAAATAAAGGGCTATGAAGAAGTAGCCAAAGCTTGCGGGATAGGCGTTCCTACCCTAAAAGATATTATAGAAGAAATCCTAAAGCCCGGCCGAGATATAAGAGATTCTTTGCCCAAGCCTATTTTAAGGAGCGACGTTTTGTCTATAGAGGACTTAAAAGAAGGAATGACTTTTACGGGCGCGGTTAGAAATGTTATAGACTTTGGTGTGTTTGTGGATATAGGCGTCCACCAAGACGGGCTTGTGCATATATCCGAAATAGCCGATTTTTATATCAAGCACCCTTGCGAAGTTTTAAGCGTGGGAGATATCGTCAATGTAAAAGTAATAAGCGTGGATAAGGCTAAAAACCGCATAAGCCTAACCATGAAAGGCGTGGACGGTAACAACTTAATACGCCCCGTTCAAACCAAAGCAGCAAAAACCAATGAGTCTAAAGAAAAAAACAAAAACCTGCCGTCTTTGGAAGAATCCTTAAAGCAGTTGGCCGCAAAATTTAATAGGCGTTAAGGCGGAAAATTTTTTAAAATCTAATAATTAAAAATATAGCGCGCGGGCGTCCGCGCGCTTTTTTATATTTTAGCTTCATAAAAAATAAATCATTAAATTCTTATATCAACTTCGCCGCTGCGACTATGCGTCCGACTAAATCGGTCTTTTTGCTCTGGCTTATTATATATAATCCGTCGCAGACAGGTCTTAAGCGTTTAATTATATCCATAGCGTAATCAAAGCACACTTCTTCGGGGTTTTGAGCGTCTTTCATAGCTTGGATTAAGTCTTCGGGAATGGATATTCCGCTTACTTCGTTGTTTAGAAATACCGCGTTTTTGTAGCTGGAGGGCGGGATTATGCCCGCTAGGATATATGCTCCTAAAGTTTCTTTTGCTCTTTTTATTCTGTCCATTCCTTCTTGGCTGAAAATGGGTTGTGTTAGGAAAAATTTAGCGCCCGCTTGAAGCTTTTGTTGCGCTCTGGTCAACTCGTGCTCAAAATTAAGCGCGTTGGTGTTTAAGGCGGCGCCTATTAAAAAGGGGTTATTAATAAACACATTTTGGTTAAGGCTGTTTATGTATTTTATCAAGCCCATGGAGTTAAAATCAAACACGCCCTTAATGCTGCTGCGGTCGGTGGCGACAATCGGATCGCCCGTTACCACAAACACGTTATTGACGCCTTCTATATTGGCGCCCAAAAGCGACGCTTTGATTGAAATTATGTTTTTATCGCGGCAAGTTAGGTGCGGCAAGACATCTACTTGGGCTTCTCTTTTGATTTTGGAAGCTATTATAAAGCTGTCCGCTCTGGCTCTGGATAACGGACTGTCGGCTATGGTAATCAAATCCGCGCCCTGCTCTCTTAGATTTATCGCGCCTTGTATTAAATAATCAAATTTAGTATCCACAGGCGCTTTTAATTCGACCGCAATGGGAAAAGCGTTCTGAGATAATTTTTCGAAAAAAGCATTTTTTTCCGCGGGCTGTTGAATAGATTGCGCTTCTATATTGTTGTTTAAAGAAGGCTTTTCGCCTTTATAGTTGTTTAACAGCAAACGGCTCTTTTGGATATGCAAAGGCGTAGTGCCGCAGCATCCGCCTAAAATCTTTATTCCGTATTGTCTTAATTTTAAAAGCTTTTTGGAAAAATAATCGGCATTGTCCAGATACACCACGCGGTTGCCTATGTTTTCGGGATAGCCTGCGTTGGGCATTACGCTCATAGGCTTTAAGACTTTAGGGAGATATTCTTCGACCAACTGCAAAATGTGCGTAGGCCCGCAAAGACAGTTAAGGCCTATTGCGTCAATATTGCTATCCTTTTGGGCTTTGTCCAATAAGTTTTGATAATGCAGACCGCTTTTGGTATAGCCGTCTAAGTCCGCCGCAAAAGATATTATAATAAAGCTGTCGGGATTTCTTTTCTTAATATGTTTTAATACGGGCTTTAAGGCGCTATACTCGGGCATTGTTTCGAATAAAAAGTCTTTAGCGCCCAAATCCAAGAACACATCGGCTATTTGAAAATATTCTTGGCTTACGTCTTTGTCGTTGTCTTTGTTAGGAATCGGCCCAATGTCCGCAAAAATTCGGACATTGGTGCCCATAACGGCGTTTTGGGCGATTTCGTATCCCGACTTGATAATTTGCTCAACGGATTCAAAATCAACGCCTAGGGCGGAATTAGCGCCAAAAGTGTTGGTCTTTATGGCGTCCACGCCCGCATCAATATATTCTTTATGTATTCTTAATACGGTTTGACGGTCGTTTATATTGGCTAATTCGCAAGGCTCAAATTTGTTAGTTAGCTTGGCGTAATAAGTTCCAAACGCGCCGTCAAATAAGAACGTGTCTGTCATTATAAACCTTTTTCGGCTCTTATTTCTTTAACCGCGTCGGTCATATTCTTAAGGCTCTTTAGGGTTTCTTCCCATCCCCTAGTCTTTAGACCGCAGTCGGGATTAACCCAAAGCTTCTTAACGCCGAGTTTTTCTATCATCTTGTTAATTGCGGCTTTGATTTCTTCTTTGCTAGGAACTCTAGGCGAGTGAATATCATATACCCCCGGCCCAACCGCCGTCTTAAAGCCGTTGGCATGCAAATCATCCAAAAGCTCCAGGTTGGAGCGCGACGCCTCAAAGGATATGCAGTCGGCGTCCATATCGTCTATGTCTTTTATAATGTCGCCAAACTCGCTGTAGCACATATGAGTGTGGATTTGGGTTTCGGGCTTGACGCTCGAGTGCACCAGCCTAAACGCCTTTATAGCGTAGTCCAGATATTGATTCCACTCGCTCTTTCTTAAGGGCAATTTTTCTCTTAATGCCGCTTCGTCTATTTGGATAATCTGTATTCCGTTCTTCTCCAAATCCAATACTTCTTCTTTTATGGCAAGCGCGATTTGGAAACAAATTTCCTGCAAAGGTATATCCACCCTGGGGAACGACCAGTTCAAAATGGTAACAGGGCCGGTAAGCATTCCCTTCATAGGTTTGTCGGTAAGGCTTTGAGCGTAAACGCTGTAAGGAACTGTTATGGGCTGCAATCTCTTTACGTCGCCCCATATAATCGGAGGTTTTACGCAGCGCGTTCCGTAAGATTGAACCCAAGCGTTTTGGGTAAAGATAAAGCCGGACAAGTTCTCGCCGAAGTATTCTACCATGTCGTTGCGCTCAAACTCGCCGTGAACATATACGTCTATTCCCAGCTCGTCTTGGTATTGAACGGCTTGCTTTATAAAGTCTTGGATATTTTTATCGTATTGTTCTTTGGTGATCTCGCCTTTTTTGAGCCTTGCGCGGTTGCGCTTAACTTCCATCGTCTGCGGGAACGAGCCTATGGTAGTGGTAGGAAGTTTAGGCAAACCCAATTTTTTGTATTGAATCTCAAATCTGGTCTCAAAATCAGGCGTCCTGGTAAAATCTTTATCTGTTAGGTTTTTGATTTTTTCTCTAACTTCTAAATCTATATAATCTTTATTTTGGGCTTTTTGGTTTATAAGCGCTATATTGTCTTGATATTTTTTAGCCGACTTATAGTCATCGCTAGAGAAAAGCTCTCCCAAATCGTTTAGTTCGTCCAATTTTTCTTCCGCAAAAGCAAATTGAGCTAATACATTGTTTGAAAGCTTGGTTTCGGACTTTGTGGTATACGGAACAAATAATAACGAACAAGCCGTGCTTATAACGATGTTTTGAGGCTCGACATATTGCTTAAGCGTTTCCAATACTTCCAAAGATTGAGCGTAGTTGTTTTTCCAAATATTTCTGCCGTTGATGACGCCTGCAAAGAGCTGTTTGTTTTTTGCAAAGCCGTATTGCTTTATAAGGTCTAGATTTTTTTGCCCTTCCACAAAATCCAAACCGTAGGCGTCAAAGTCCATAGCCAAAACATCTAGATAAATGTCCCTTATGTCGCCAAAATATGTGTTTAGCAATACGGATATGCCGTTTTTGTTCTTTAAAACTTTGTCGTATATTGATTTAAACAATTCAATGTCTTGCTTGTCCAAATCGGTAACTAAAAAAGGCTCGTCGATTTGAACCGTCTTGACGCCGCAAGCTGTTAGTTCTTGTAAGAGTTGGATATAAGCGTCTGTTATTTGGTTTATTACTTTCTCGCGGCTTTTGGAAGTCTCAAATTTAGCTAATTCTATAAAAGTAAACGCGCCTATGATTACGGGCTTGGTTTCCACTCCTTGTTCTTTAGCGGTTTTGTATTCGCTAAAGAGCTTTTGGGCGTTTAGCTTTATTTCAACGCTGTCATCAATTACGGGAACGATATAATGATAGTTAGTGGTAAACCATTTTTTCATAGCCAGCGCTTTAACGTCCGCGCCGTCTTTTTGGTAACCTTTGGCCATAGCGAAATACTTTGCCAAAGGGCTGATGTCCAGCTTTTGGTACTGAGAAGGTATTATATTAAGCATGACCGCCGTGTCTAAAACCTGGTCATACATTGAAAAATCGTTTGAAGGGATATAGTCAATGCCCTTGTCTTTTAATAACTTAATTTGGCCTAGTCTAAGCTCTTGAGCGTTATCAATAAGCTCCTGCTCGCTTAATTCGCCCTTAAAATAGCTTTCAATCCATTTCTTGAGTTCTCTTTGCTTTCCTATTCTAGGATATCCTGATACTGAAACTTTAACCTGCCTCACTTTTACTACTCCCAAAATACATTTTTTCCTTATATTTCCATATTATAACATCTATTTTGGGGTTTGACTATTATTTCCGCAGTTTTATACCAAAAAATAAATAATTATAAATTACTTAAAAAATCTTTTTTAGCGAGCGCCGTCTGTCCATATTATCGTATTTATATACGCCCATAAAAGACAGATAATTTCGAGAAAAGAGCAATTTTTTTATATCTTCAAAATCTTGAGGCAAAAAGCTTATGCATATATTGCAAACAGACTTTATACCTTCGGGCGCGTTAATGATATTCGCTTTAATTCCGCAATTAACTAATACCCTGAAAAAACTAATAGTATGTGTTCTTGAATTGAAAATAATATAATACATATTTTTTTCTCCGTATTTTTTAGCATTTTTTTAATTAAAACAATATACTATATTGAACCTATGAAAACTATATACTTTGACAACGCTGCGTCGGGCGGTTATAAACCCGAATGCGTAAAACAAGCTGTATTGCAAGCCTTAGATAATCCCGCTAATCCCGGTCGAAGCGGTCATAGAGCGGCCTTGAACGCCGCCATTATAGTTTCGGAAGCGCGTGAAAATGTAGCCGATTTTTTCCGAACCGACGGCGATATAGTATTTACCCACAACTGCACCGCCGCGCTTAATTTTGCCATTTTTGGCGGGCTTAACGGCGGACATGTGGTTACCACCGCTTATGAGCATAATTCGGTCTTAAGGCCTTTGGATTACCTAAAGCGCTCGGGGCTTATTGATTATACAGTCGTGTTCCCCGATCCTTCGGGCGTTATAAGAGCCGAAGACATTCATAGATCTCTTTTGCGCAACACCAGAATGATTATTATCAACCATGTTTCCAATGTAACGGGCGCAAGAGCTCCCATAGAAGAAATAGGTCGTTTCGCATATAGATACGGCATACTATTTTTGGTCGATGCTGCCCAAAGCGCAGGTCATATTAATATAAATATGAAAGATACCAATATAAATATCCTCGCGGCCGCGGGACATAAAGGTCTGGCTGCGCCTCAAGGGGTAGGCGTATTGGCTGTTTCCAAAGGTATAAGAATCAGACCGATAATTATGGGCGGCACAGGCAGTCGAAGCGAAAGCCCGCTTCAGCCCTTAGATTTGCCTGAAGGATTAGAAAGCGGAACTATAGCAACTCCGGCTATAGCGGGACTTAACGCCGGCATAAATTGGATAAGAGAGCATTTTGACGAGTTCTCAAAAAAAATCCGCGACATGACGTATATGATGTACAGCGAACTTAAAAAAATCCCCGAAGTCGTTGTATATACGCCTTGGGGACACTTTAACGGCATAGTTACTTTTAATATTAAAGGGTTAATAGCCGGCGAAACCGCTAATATTTTGGACGAACAATTTAATATTTGCGTCCGTCCCGGACTTCACTGCGCGCCGTTGGCGCATAGGTTCTTGGGAACGCTAAAATACGGAGCGGTAAGAGCTTCGCTGTCATATCAAAACACTTTTGAAGAAGTTGAAATATTTATCGACGCAATAAAAAAGATAGTCAAAAGATTTTGATATAAAGTTGCTTAATTTTGAGATTTTAAGGTTCTAATAATAGTCTCAAGCCTTTTTTGCTGTTCGGGACTTAGGAAGCCTTTTACTGAATTAGCGAATTTGTCTAAATCCGCGTTAGAAAAGCTGCCTTGAGCTTTGCTTTGTCTTACTTTGGATATCAACTCGTTCATAAGTTCGGATTCGTCTTTGTTGCCGTATTTTTTCATATATTCTTCGGCAAGCCTTCTTTGTTCGGCGTCCGCGGTTTGCTGAATTTTTTCAGCGCTTTTTTGAAGCTCGTCTCTTAGGTTTTTTCCCATTATGTAATCTCCTTACCTTTTTAATCTCATTTTAATTATATGAAAGCATATATATAATATGTGTATAGATTTTTGGCGACGAGGGGCACAGAATGGATACAAATTCCAACAATATGTTAAGCAATCTTTTGCCGCTTTTGATGAATAGAGGTTTAGGCGGAGCGGGAAATAATAATATGCTAGCAATGCTTTTGCCCTTGCTTCAAAGAGGCGGACAAAACGGCAATTCCAACGAGCTTTTAAAAACTCTGTTGCCCATGATGGCGGGCAATAATCCCCAACTTGCCCAAGTCTTAAGCGCGTTAAATAATAATCCTGTCGAACAAGAACTCCAAAACGAAGAACCTATTGAAGTCAATCCTCAAAATATAAAATATAGCCCAAACAGGCGCAATATAGACTTTAGTAAGCTCTATCCCGATTTAGATAAGATTGATATACATACCATGCCTAAGATTGAAGATTACAATAAAGAACAGGCTAAAAGCGCTCCTAATGAAAACAAAGAAACTAATAATTCCTTCCAAAACAGCTCTAATCCCAACAATACATTAATGACGCTGCTTACCCTAATGCAAAACCTTAGAAGACAGCAAGGAAACAGTTTTGAAGAAAAAGTTACCGCGGTGGACGGCATAGCTCCTCCCAAAATAAAAAAGAGCTTAAAAGCGATTTTGGCCTTAAACAGCATAATTAACGATTAAAAATATTAAGATGCCCTCATAAAGATATATAGCGTATTTAAAACTGTGCTATAATGTCTTTATGAAAAAACGCGGCATAATAATTATTAATTCTTTCAGTTATTCCCACGCTTTCCAAAACCAAACAAAACGGCTGATCGAGGAATTTGAAAACCTCGGCGTCAAAATGGATATTGGCAAAAACAGCCATATAAATATTTATTTGGATAATTACAACATTGTCAATAGAATAAAAGACTATGATTTTGTGGTGTATCTCGATAAAGACAAATATCCCGCTCGAATGATAGAAAAAAGCGGGCAAAAAATTTTTAATAATCCCCGCGCTATCGAGCTGTGCGATGACAAGCTTCAAACTTATATAGCCTTAACTCAAAATAATATTAAAATGCCTACAACGATAGCTTCGCCCTTAAAGTTTTATCAAACCGATATCGATGACGGAATATTTTTGCAAAAAGTTATTGAGATATTAAATTTTCCCATTGTGGTAAAAGGCGCTTTCGGTTCTTTGGGCAACAAAGTTTTTTTGGCGCGCGATTTTAACGAGTTAAAAGTTTTAAGAGAGAAATTAATGGATATACCGCATTTGTATCAGGAATTTATACGCGCAAGCGCCGGAGAGGATACTAGAGTAATAGTTATAGGAAATAAAGTCCGCGCGGCTATGATAAGAAGGTCTGAGACGGACTTTAGGTCAAATATAGAGTTGGGCGGCAAAGGCTATCCTACGCAACTGACAGAAGAATATATTGAAATGGCTCAGAAAGCTTCCATAGTATTAGGGTTGGATTATTGCGGGATTGATATTTTAAAAGACCAAAACGGTCAACCTGTTTTGTGCGAAGTTAATTCTAACGCTTTCTTTAACACAATCGAAAAAGTCAGCGGCGTCAATGTGGCAAAAATCTACGCCGAATATATTTGCGATAAAGTATATATATAATTAAAAATATTTATCTATAGAATAATACCATACCGCGCGGTATGGTATTATTCGTTGTGCTCCGTTGCGTCGACGGAATTCTTATAGAAAATAGTCTCAAAAAACGCTTTAGCGTTGGTTTCGGCAGGATTAACGCTGATTTTATTTATCGAGACTTCGTAAGCTGTTTTGGTTTGGACAGTATCGTCTTCCAAGCGCTTTTGATATTCGCGGCTTTGGATTCTGCCTGAGATTATAACCTTTTCGCCCACTCTTAAGTTTCTGACGAATCGGGCGTTTCTGCCCCAAGCGATGCACGGTATGTAATCCGATTTGTTATAAGCGCGGTTGACAGCTACTAATAAATCGCAAATTTCGCGCTTAAATGGCGTCGTGCGATAAATAGGCTGTTTGCAAATGAATCCGCCTAGCTCAATAATATTGGGATTGCAGTCGCTGGTCCAATCAACCAGTTCTCTCACAAACACCGTGAGCATTAAGCGGCTTTTGCCGTCGACCAATTTGTTATAGCTTCTAAACTGGCCGAAAAGTCCGGTCATGTCGCCTATTTTGAGCGGACGGTCGATTAGCAATCTTTCGCTTACCGTTATGGGTAAAACGTCTTTTTGCTCTGATAACCTAGGCACCTCAATCAGCATTTCATAAAAACCTTCGCCGTATATCTCGTGCGAGAACTGCGGTTCGGTTACTATCTGACCTGCCAAAAATACTTTGTTTGCAATATTCTCGGGGTAATTCATTTTCCTCTCCCGTTCATCGTGAATTTTTTATTTGTCTTCCCGTATGGTCTATATAATAATCGTCATGATATATAAGGTCGCTAACGCATACGAATTCAAATCCCTTGTTCTTTAAACCCAATATGATTAATTTTAACGCCTGCGGCGTATGTTCGCCGTTATTGTGCATTAAAATTATCGAGCCTTTTTGAGTTTTACTTATTACCCTTTGCGCTATTTCTTGCGCCGAATAGTTTTTCCAATCCAGCGAATCCACGTCCCATTGAATTGTCTTTAGCCCTAAACTTTCGGCGGTTTCTATTAGAGCGTTGTTATACGCTCCAAAAGGAGGTCTGAAAACCTTAGGCTTTTTACCCGTTATGTTTTGTAAAATATTTATCGATGCCTCTAATTCTAGCCGCATTCGCTCGCGACTTAGTTTGGTCATGTCAGGGTGAGTATTGGAATGCGTGCCTATCTCAAACCCGTTTTCGTCCAAAGCTTTAACTTTGTCGCTATACTTCTCAGCCCAGAACCCTACCAAGAAAAAAGTCGCTTTTATATCGTTTTCTTTTAAGATGCTTATTAACTCGTCCGTCTTGTCCGCGCCCCACGCAGCGTCAAACGATATGGCTATTTTGTTTTCTTGCGTTTCTACGCTATATATCGGCAGTTTTCTTGGCGCCGTGCTTGTCAAATATACGTTTGCCGAACCTGTCAGCGCGTTTAGCGATATTAATACTGCCAATAACGCTATAAGTCCGACCCATCTTAGCAAGTCTTTTAACTTTAATGTTATAAAATACATCGCTTACACCTTATATATTTAACGCATAGAAACTTAAGAAAAAATTACATTTTAATAATAAAAACGCAGCTTATGTCGAAATCGTCTATGCGTTTGGTATAAATATATAAGGGCAAAAGCGTAATTATGACTAAATAACAGACAGCTAAAATTCCTTTTTAAAAAAATTCGCTTAAATAACAATGCTTTTTAAAAAACAAACCTATCAGCATTGCGTTATAAATATATTTATCAAGTAATAACTTGTCCGTTATTCGTTGTTAAATATCATTTTTATTAATAAATCTATCTCCTTTATCATTAGTATAAATTATCATTTATTTTTCAACAATTTTTTTGTTACACAACTGGCTATATTATATGTTCATAATAGTTACATGTCAAATCTTTACATATATATTTATATAATTTTTTACAAAATTTAACATAATAATTATTTAATGAACTAAAGAAGTCAATAAAAACCGCTAATTATAAATATAAAAAACCGCATGAAAAGCGGTTTTTTAATATATTATAAATTTTTAATGTTATGAATTATATACATAAACATCCTCAATATAACCGTTTTTTTGCAGCTTGCAAAGATTCTTGCCCTTGCTTGCCCGCTCGGTCTTAGGAAGATCTTCGGACGAAAAAGCGAACAAATCTTTTTCGTGGTCAGATAAGATAATGGTTATGCTTTCTTTTTTTCTCAAGTATTTCGCCCAAATTACCTTAGAGCCGATATTTTCTTTAAAGTCGCAAACCTTTAGCCCCTTTCTATACCTGCTCATGACGCCTAAATCGGAAATTTTTATTTTCTTGGCATTACTCTTATCGGTTACTAACGCGACATAACCGCTTTGATCGTCTATTTGGGATGAATATACGACATAGTCGCCTTCGTTGAGCAAAATGCCCTTTACGCCGCCCGAAATTCTGCCTTGCGCGGGAATGTCGTTTGACTCGGCGTTAAGGCTCATGCCTTGCGCGGTAATAAATAAAATAGTTGAATCTTGTATTTCTTCTTCAATATTAATTACTTCGTCGTCTTCTTTTAGCTTGATTGCTTGGAAAGAGGACTTTGACACGCCGTATTCGGACCATGCCGATTTCTTGACCATGCCTTCTTTTGTAAAGAATAGTAGATTTCCTTGAGGCAATTCTTCCTTAACGGTAAAGATTCTGATTAATCTTTCGCCGTTTTGCAAAGCGGGTATAGAAGTTTTTACATCTTCGCCTTTGTCGCGCCATTTTGATTCGGGTATAGACATAACGTCTACTTTATAGCAATTGCCCAAATTAGTAAAACAGTAAATAATATCGTTGGTTTGGGCTTGGGTTAGCAGTCTATAGATATCGTGGCGGCTGGAAGTATCCGTATATTCTTTTACGGACATAGAATAATTTTTTAAAGGTATGCGTTTGAGCGCGCCGTATTCGTTATAGCCTATCACGAAGTCTTCTATAGGTTTTTCGTCATCGTCAGAAGGGATGTAATAATCTTCTTCTGACTTTATGATTTCGGATCTTCTGGGGTCTTTGTATTTGCGCTTAATTTCGTTAAGTTCGTTGACTATTACTTCCATCTGCAGTTTTTTGCTGGCCAAAATCGCTTCAAGCTTTTTTATCAATTCTCTTATTTCGGCAAGCTCTTTTTCAAGCTTGTTGACTTCCAAATGAGTTAGTCTAGCCAATCTCATATCCAAAATCGCTTGGGCCTGGATTTCGGATAAAGCAAATCTTTCGCACAATCTTACCTTGGCTTCGTTTACAGAAGCGCTGGACTTTATGATTTTGACTACTTCGTCTATATTTTTAACCGCGATTAGTAAGCCCGTTAAGATATGCTCTTTGTGTTTTGCTTCGTTTAATTCAAATCTGGTGCGTTTTACTATTACTTCTCTTTGATAATTAACATAATACGCGATTATATCCAACAAGCCCATCTGCTGCGGCTTGCCGTCCGCAATCGCGACCATATTGATACCGAAGTTTTGAGATAACTGGGTATATTTAAAAAGGATTTCGCAAATCTGTCTAGGGTCGGCGTCTTTTTTGACCTTAATAACCGCGCGCATGCCGTTGCGATCCGATTCGTCTAAGATTTCGCTGATGCCGCTAAGTTCCTTTCTTTTTTCTCTTTGCTGCATAATTGATTCAAGCAGCGACGCCTTATTGACTTGATAGGGAAGTTCGTCTATGATTATGCTCTTTTTCTCATTTTCGCCGACTTCTATGTGCATTTTTGCTCTGATAGTAATCTTTCCCTTGCCTGTTTCATATGCGTTATAAAGCTCGGGGCCGGCTATGATATAGCCGCCCGTGGGAAAATCAGGGCCTTTTATAATTTTCATCATTTGTTTTAAGGTGATTTCGGGGTTGTTTATATAAGCGACAACGCCGTCGATAACTTCGGCCAAATTATGCGGCGGTATATTGGTTGCGAGTCCTACCGCTATGCCCGACGCTCCGTTGACCAAAAGATTGGGAAATCTACCCGGCAGCATATCGGGCTCTTTTAAGGTGTCGTCAAAGTTAAGACTCCATTTGACCGTATCTTTTTCGATGTCTCTTAATAGTTCCATCGCTATGGGGGCAAGCCGCGCTTCCGTATATCTCATCGCCGCCGCTTCGTCGCCGTCCATGGAACCGAAGTTTCCGTGCCCGTCTATCAGCATATGGCGCATATTAAAACTTTGAGCCATTCTGACCATAGCGTCATAGACCGACTTATCGCCGTGGGGGTGATACTTACCCAAGCAGTCGCCCACTATGCGCGCGGATTTTCTATAAGGCTTGTCGGGCATAATACCTAATTCGTATAAGGAATATAAAATCCTTCTTTGAACGGGCTTTAAACCGTCTTCTACCCTAGGCAGCGCCCTGTCCATTATGACATGCTCGGAATAAGGTATCATGGAAGCGTGCATTACTTCTTCCATGGTCTTTTGTATAATCTGTCCTTGAACGACTTGTTCCATCAGCCGATTTCTCCTAATAGTCTATCGTCTTTGTTAAAGTTGGCGTGTTCTATGATGTAGCTCTTTCTCAATTCCACGGCGTCGCCCATAAGGGTAGTGACTAGCTTTTCCGCCTCGGCGGCGTCCTCTATAGTGACTTGTATTAGTTTGCGGGTTTTGGGGTTCATCGTGGTTTCCCATAACTGATCGGCGTTCATTTCGCCTAAACCTTTGTAGCGCTGGATTTGGTAGCCGCGTCCGACTTTTTCTTTGGCTATGTCCAATTCCTCGTCGGTGTAAGCGTAAACTACCAAGTCTTTTTTATATACTTTATACAACGGCGGCATTCCAAGATAAACAAAGCCCTCGTTGATTAAATCTTTCATGTATCTAAAGAAAAACGTAAGCAAAATCGCCTTTATATGCGCTCCGTCCTGATCCGCGTCGGATAAAATAATAACCTTGTGATAGTTAAGGTTGTCCACCGAAAAATCTTCGCCTATTCCTGCGCCCAAAGCGCTGATAATGGTCCTTATTTCTTCGTTTTGCAATACTTGATCCAATCTTTTCTTTTCGGCGTTTAAGGGTTTGCCCCTTAAAGGCAATATAGCTTGAAAATACCTGTCTCTGGCTTGTTTTGCCGTGCCGCCCGCGGAGTCGCCCTCTACTATAAATAATTCGTTAAGTTCGGGCTTTTTGGAAGTGCAGCTGGAGAGTTTGCCAACCAATGTAGCGTTTTCCAAGCTGTTTTTTTGGCGGGTGATTTCTTTCGCTTTGCGGGACGCTTCTCTTACCCGCGCCGCGCCTATGGCTTTTTGGATAATTTTTTCGGCTATGCTTTTGGTGCGAGGTCTTTCAAAAAATTTATATAATTCGTTGGCTAAAATAGCTTCGCAAGCGACTCTGGCTTCAGGATTGCCCAGTTTGGTCTTGGTCTGACCTTCAAACTGCACATTATGCATTTTAACCGAAATTACGGCCGTCAAGCCTTCTCTAAAGTCGTCGCCTAAAAGATTAGGCTCTTTTTCTTTTAACAGCCCAAAACGCCTTGCTAAGTCGTTAAAAACCCTGGTAAGAGCGGCTTTTATGCCCGTTTCGTGAGTGCCGCCTTCTGTGGTAGGAATGTTGTTTACATATGAAATAATGGTGTCAGTGTATGAATCGTTATATTGAATAGCAATGTTTAATTGAATACCGTCTTTTTCTCCCTCAAAATACAACGGCTCGTGCAAGGGGTTTTTCGCTTCGTTTACATATCTGACGAAGTCGCTCAATCCCCCTTCATAGCAGTATTCTTTTACTACGGGGAATAATTCATTTCTTAAGTCTTTAAAAACTATAATCGCGCCTTTATTTAAAAAGGCAAGTTCTTTTAGCCTTTTGGCAATGACTTCGTTGCTAAAGACAATAGAATCAAATACGCGCTTATCGGGCAAAAAAGTAACCAGCGTGCCCTTCTTTTTTGTGGGTTGAACTTTTATTAAATCGGTTTGCCGCAAGCCGCTTTTGATATGGCCGTTTTCGTCCGCTACCGAAGCAAACTCCATGCGGTATTCCCAGCCGTCTTTATATACGGTAACTTTGAGCCATTCGCTTAAGGCGTTGGTTACGCTCGCGCCTACGCCGTGCAAGCCGCCCGAAAAAGAGTAGTTATGATTATCAAATTTGCCGCCTGCGTGAAGCTGGGTAAAAACCACTTCCACGCCGCTAATGCCTAATTGAGGATGTATATCTACAGGGATACCCCTGCCGTCGTCTTCTACCGAAGCGCTGCCATCGGGATTAAGGGTTACTATAATTTTCTTTCCAAATCCGTTGGCTATTTCGTCAATGGAGTTGTCAACTATCTCCCATAGAATGTGATGAAGGCCTTTAGAGCCGGTCGTGCCTACATACATGCCCGGTCTTAATCTGACCGCGTCAAGTCCTTCTAAAACTTTAATATCTTTTGCTTCGTAACGCTGTTGCATCTCGTACCTCAGATTTTTTTCAAATACCCTTTAAAGTATATCAGATAAATGACATTAATTCAACTAGTGATTTATAAAAAATGCATAAAAAAACCAACAAAAAGCCTTTGTTTGAATTTTTGCGGTATAAAAATTCAAACTATTGCATATTTATTAATGCGCTATGTATAACTATGCATTAAGGAATTGATTGATAAAACCGGCTATGTCTTGATAAACTTCAAGTCTAGAAGATTCATTTAAGATTTCATGGCGCATGTTATCGTATATTTTAAGATAAGCGTCTTTTAAGCCGAGCTTTTTGTATTTCTTATACAATGCTCTTGGATATTTTCCCCACGCGCCTACGCCGTCTTGAGAACCGCATAAAATGGCGACTTTGGTAGACTTGTCTATATTCTTCAAAGCCTTGCCCCAAAGGCGAGATAAGCCTTTAAAGAAGGAGCGATAAAAGCCGTAAGAAAAGACGGGCACTATGAATTCGTCGCTGTTGTATTTATCGACTATTTCCTGCTCGTGAGTTAACCACGAATTAGGACCGCCTTTTAGCTTTTTGTCATATGCTTCAAAAGTCATCTTTTTGACCAAAACTGCATCTTTTTCGGGATTGCTCAGCACTGCAATTAATCTGCCGAAAAATACGCTCAACATATCAAGCTTGCCCGTGCCCGTAAGAATAAATCCCGCGACATCTTTAGCTGCCGCCATTGTCATATATTTTTGAGCCAAAAAAGAGCCGTAACTATGCCCCAAAACTATTACAGGCAAGTTGTATGTATTTTTTAGGTATTGGGTAATCTCTACTTGGTCTTGTGCGGTCTTTTCAAATATGTCGTCATTAGCTTTGCCTACCTTCGCTCTTTCGCCCGCGGTAAGCCCGTGTCCTCGATGGTCATCGCCCGCCGTCAAAAAGCCTTGATTATTTAAAAACCGGGCAAATTCGTCGTATCTGCCCATATGTTCGTTCATGCCGTGTATAATCTGGACTATGCATTTAGGATTGGGAATCTCCCAAACAGCTAGGCTTAGCTTGGTTTGATCGGACGCCTCAAACCATTCTCTTTTCATAAGAAATATTCCCCCTATCTATATTTTAATACTATTAAATACCTAAAAGGCGTTTGGCGTTGCCGCCCAAAATCATCTCGAGTTTTTCCGAAGGGATATTAAAGCTGTAATATTGCAAAAGCTCGTCCGACTGATACGCCCAAGGCGAATCTGTGCCGAATAAGATATATTCGTTGTTATGGTTATTTAATATAAATTCAATATCTTTGGGCTTCATTAATGTAAAAGAACAAGAAGTTTCAAAAGACACTGTTCTGCCCAAAATGTATTTCTCAAAGTCTTCTCTATACTCCTGTATTCCGCCCATGTGCGCGGCAACAATCTTGGGAGTGTTAAAGGCGTCGATAAGCGCGCTTAGGCGTTTGGGACTGGCATAATCGGAGTTGTTGGTATTGCTTTTGCCCATATGAAAAAGCAAGACCATGCCTTTAGAAAGCGCGTAATCGTAAATATCCATCATCTTGGAATCATCTAAAGCAAAAGATTGATAATGAGGATGAAATTTTAATCCCTTTATTTTTTGATCGGCCAAACGATCGATTTCGGCTTTATAATCCGCATAGTCAGGGTGAATGCTTCCGAAAGGTATCAATTCTTTATATTTGGCGCATTTTATTGCGAAATCGTTGATTTTAACAGTCGTTTTGGAATCGGGGGCAAAATTGGCTACTACCGAGCGGTCAATGCCGGCATTTTCCATCGACCTTAGCAAACCATCTATTGAGCCGTCAAAAGAGGGATAGACTTTTCGCTCGGACGAAATTTCGGCAAATGTTTTTGCGTAAAGATTCTTGTCAATGCAATGCGTATGAAAATCGACTACCATTGTCCCCTCCTCTTTTAAATTGTATTTAAAAAAGGTATTTATGTCAAACATTATCGTTTTATAATTAATTTGTATATACTATGTAGAAATTATTTATTTTAAAAGAACATAAATTTATTGGAATTGACTATTTTTGTCTAAAAGGTTATATTGTATATAGAAACATTTTGGAGGGGTTTTATGAGTTACAACGCTTCAACCGAGCGTTATAAAAAAATGATATATAACGCTTGCGGCAACAGCGGCCTATATCTTCCCGCGATTTCCTTAGGATTGTGGCATAATTTTGGATATGAATCTTCCTTCCAAAATATGCAGGAGATGATTCTAAATTCCTTTGATTTGGGAATTACCCACTTTGACATAGCCAACAACTACGGTCCGCCTGCCGGCGCCGCTGAAGAGAATTTTGGCAAGATTTTAAAAACGCAATTAAAATCTTATAGAGACGAATTGATAATTTCCTCAAAAGCGGGATTTTTTATGTGGGACGGGCCTTACGGCAACGGCGGCTCCAAAAAACATCTTATCGCAAGCATCGACCAGAGCCTAAAGCGAACCGGCTTGGATTACTTTGATATCTTTTATCACCATAGAGCTGATCCAAATACGCCCATAGCGGAAACGGCCGCCGCTTTGGATCAAATTGTCAGACAAGGCAAAGCGCTTTATATCGGCACTAGCAATTATTCTGTCGAAGAGACAGCTGAGATAATAAAAGAATTTAAAAGACTGGGCACGCCTTTTATAATTCATCAACCGTTGTATAATATGCTCAATCGTTGGATAGAAGACGGGCTTGCAAATCTTTTAAAATCTAACGGTATTGGCATTATCGCCTATTGTCCTTTGGCGCAAGGCATATTGACGGATAAATATCAAAGCGACCAAATTCCGCCCGCCTCCAGAGCGAGCCGTTCCAAATATGTTTCCGAAGAATTATCTAAAAATATGAATAAAGTAAAGATGTTGAGGCCTCTTGCTCAAGCGCGCGGACAGACCTTAGCTCAAATGGCGATAGCTTGGTTAATAAACACCGGCAATGTAACAAGCGTATTAATCGGCGCAAGTAAATTCTCTCAAATAGCTGAAAACTTTGCCGCGCTGGATAACACGGAATTCACTAAAGAAGAGCTAGATTTGATTGATAGAATAGTGTTAACTTAAAGAATAAAAGCTGCTAAATATTTAGCAGCTTTTTTTATATTATCTTTTATATTTTATCTTATTGCTTTGCGGCGGCTTTTATAAACGAAGCGAATAAAGGATGAGGTCTATTGGGACGTGATTTAAATTCGGGATGGAATTGAACGCCTATAAACCATCTATGGCCCTTTATTTCCATAACTTCCACTAGAGATTCTCTGGTGGAAATTCCGCTAAATACTATACCGTGCTTTTGCATAATTTCTTGGTATTCATTATTGAATTCGTATCTATTGCGATGTCTTTCGCTGGTTATTTCTAGATTATAAATTGACCTTGCCAAGCTATTTTCTTTTAGCTTAAATTCGCAAGCGCCTAAACGCGTGCAATTAAAAGATTCTAAAGAAGGATCTCTGGGCGCTAAATGAATAATGGGATGAGGCGTATTGGGCGCGAATTCCACGCTGTGCGCGTCTTTTAAGCCGACGACATTGCGCGCAAATTCGATTGCCGCTACCTGCATTCCTAAGCAAATACCCAGATAAGGAATATTGTTTTCGCGGGCATATTTTGCAGCCGTTATCTTGCCTTCTAGACCGCGGTCTCCAAACCCGCCCGGAACCAAAATACCGTCCAGGCCTTTTAGATAAGTCTCCGCATTGTCGTTGTTAATTTCTTCGGAAGAAATCCATTTTATATTGACATTAACTTGGTTCGCCAAACCGCCGTGTTTTAGCGCCTCTACTACGCTTAGATAAGCGTCGTGAAGCTCGACATACTTGCCCACGAGGCCAATGTTGACCACTCTATCGGACGCGTTAATATTTCTTATGTTTTCTACCATAGCGGTCCATTCTTTTAAATCGGGGCTTTGGCATTTTAATTTTAGTTTTTCGCAAACAACATTCGCAAGTCCTTCTCTTTCTAATTCCAAAGGAATTGCATACAAAATATCGCAGTCTTTGTTTTGGATAACCGCATCGGGAGTAACATTACAGAACATCGCTAATTTGTTCTTATTGTCCTGTCCCAAATCGGTTTCCGTACGGCAAACCAAAATGTCAGGAGTGATACCCATCTTTTGAAGCTCTTTTACGCTGTGTTGAGTGGGCTTTGTTTTGATCTCTCCGCTCATCTTTAAGTAAGGGATAAGCGTTACATGCACATACAAGACGTTTTCGCGGCCGACGTCAAACGGAACTTGTCTTATTGCCTCCAAAAAAGGAGTGCTTTCTATGTCGCCTACCGTTCCGCCTATTTCGGTGATTACGACATCAATATCGGGGTCTTTTTGAGCCACGCGATAGATACATTGCTTAATTTCATTTGTAATATGGGGAACGACTTGAACGGTGCTGCCCAAGAAATCGCCGTTTCGTTCCATTTTAATTATTTTGCTATAAATCTTGCCGGTTGTAATATTGCTGTAAATAGAAAGATTTTCATCGACAAATCTTTCGTAATGTCCCAAATCCAAGTCCGTTTCCGCTCCGTCATCGGTAACGAAAACCTCGCCGTGTTGATAAGGGCTCATCATACCCGGATCGACATTGATATAGGGATCGAATTTTTGGTTGCTGACTTTTAAGCCTCTTTGCTTTAAAAGTCGGCCAAGCGACGCTGCTGTTATTCCTTTTCCTAATCCTGATACTACTCCGCCTGTAACGAAAATATATTTAGCCATAAAATCACACCTCAAAAACTTCCGAATCATTATATCAAAATTACTTATTAGTGTAAATGGAAAGCTAAAAGAAAAAAACAGTTTCAAAAATTTTGGTTTCAATGAAACTGTTTTTTATGGAAACTTTTTTAGCGTTCTGATATAATAGAAAGTAACCCCCTTTTTAACTGTTCTTGTTACATTCTTTACAAACGCCATCCAATACAATACTTATATCTTTTATATCTAAATCAAATCCCTTTTTTCTCAACTCATTGGTAATCGAACGCGACAAATCCACATTTAAATCTAAAATTTGGTCGCATTTGCAGCATCTAAAATGAATATGTTCGGGCACAAAGCCGTCAAATCTCTCAGGCGTAAAAGCGCTGAGTTTTTTTATCTTGCCTTCTTGGACTAACGCATATAAATTACGATAAACCGTGCTTAAGCTGATTTGGGAATAATGGGGATGGATAAAGTTATAAATTTCTTCCGCAGTAGGATGGCAGTTTAATTTGGTAACTGCCTCGTAAATGATTTGTTTTTGCATTGTTTGTCTCTTACTAGCCATATCTTCACCTTGTATAAAATATTGATGCGCATATGGTTTAATTATATAATTAATTATAAATTAAAACAAACTGATTGTCATCTAAAAGACAAACAAAAGTAGATATTAATTAGAAATAATTATTATTTAATAATATTAATCATTAATTCTTGACAATAACAAAACACCCGCTCTTAATATGAGCGGGTGTATTTGTAAAGGTTTACGGCGACGACCTACTCTCCCAGCTCGTTGCCAAGCTAGTACCCTCGGCTCTGGAAAGCTTAACTTCCGTGTTCGGGATGGGAACGGGTGG
>DATCJN010000067.1:0-6552 GCA_036562755.1 Clostridia bacterium
AACGAACCTAAAATACTAGGTAAAAAAGTTAAAAAGTCTTTCTTAAAAAAAATTGAAAGAATAATAGAAGGCATCAGAACAAATATTATGTTAAATGTCGCCATTATAATGATTAGCTTGGTTTTTTCTTTCATTTTTACACCTTTAATAATTTTAGGATATAATTACATTATTTTATATAGACTTGGGTTCATTCTCGTTGCTATCATCATTAGAAATTTCATATTTTGCGCTTTTGAGAATTTTTATAAGCTCCACCAAAGATGAGCCTAGTATTACGCCAAATCCAATAACAATGTTGTTATAAAAAATATTAAATACTATAACACCCGCTAGGCTCAATAATAAGCTGCATATTATAAATATAAGACGCGCTCTATTAAATTTATCTTTTTTTAATTTCTTGCGTATGACAGCATCAATTAACGAATATGCCACACCGATTAATAAAGAAGGCCAAATTAATCGCAAAAATCGCAGCATAATAAATCACCAACCTGTTAATCGTATTATAATGAAAAATTATAATTGTGTAAAATAATTTTGTCTATAATTATCAAGAATCTATTTGTAACTTTTCTTGACAAGAAATCGGCAATCGTGATTTGATAATTATTTTATAATGAATGCCGTCAAGTCTTATTCTAAATTGCTTTTTATTCTGGTTGTTAAATCATTGTATTGATCTAAATTTTTGAAAATTATATATTCTGAATTTATAACAAGCTCAAAATTAGACAAGTCACTATTAGTAAGAATTTTATCTATATTAAAATATTTTATTGCACCATTTTATCAGCGGCATTTAAAAGATAACATTTCTCCTTTAATATTCTTTAAGCGTTAAAGATTATTTATATTTTGCGCTTCTGCGAATTATTATGAGATCGCCCAAAGACAACCCGAGTATGATACCAAATGCTACAACAATGTCGTTAATAAAAACAGTAAACGCTATGACACCGACTATTCCAATTATTAAGCTGATAATTACAAATATGAGATAGGCTTTTTCATATTTTTCTTTTTTAAACACATAGCGTATGACAGCCTCAATTACGCAATATATTGCCCCGGCTAATAACGAGGGCCAATAAGTTTTTAAAAATTTTAGCATAAGAAATCACCGCCACACTTTTTATAATATCGCCGTAATAGGTTATATTCGCTTTTTTCATATTTAAACCTTGTTTAAAAAGATAAGTTGTTTGTATGATATAATACAATAAATAATTGTCAAGTCGGTTTTAAATCAATCAAAAATGATGTCGAAATAAAAGCAATTATCACAAATATATTACAATTTTGTTGATTTTGTGTCACAAAAGGCATATAATTATATTATTAATTTACACCTAGGGGGTCTTTTTTAATGAAGCAAAGATCTATTTTGTTTATGATTTTCATGACAATTATTACCGTCGGCCTTTATGAGGTTTATTGGTACATAAAGTTCCAAATGGAACTTAAAAATGCCACCGGCGATGGCTTTGGCGGTTTAGGTCATTTTCTAGCATCAATATTTACATTCGGCATTTACGGCATTTATTGGCAATTTGCTGCCGGCAGAAGATTGGCAAAACAAGGCGCCAGCGATTGGAGCGTCCTTTACTTAATTCTTACCTTCACTCCTGCGGTATTCTTAAACCCTTACCTAATGCAATATCAAGCTAACAATCTGAAAAAGTAATAAAACCGAAAAAGGATAATTTAAAACGCCCTTCAAAAACACTAAGGTTTAAAAGGGCGTTTTTTAATACTATTATATTATTTTACGCCGTATATATTTTACGCGCAGTTTAAGTCTTTCTTTTGATATCTAAAGTATCCTACTACATTTAAAACGATGGCGGGGACCAGCCAAATAACCAAGGACTGCCAATTGAGCGTTACGCTGCCGCTAGCGTCTATAATGGAGTAAATAAACAGATACCTTACATTTTCTATCCACGAGAATTTGCCCGCCAAATAGCTGATCAAAAGGGCAACTATAGCATAGCAAAAATGCAAAGCTATGCCCGTTACTATGCAAACGAGAAGATACTTTTTGCCCTTTTTGATGCTGGCTATGCCATACATTAAAAGGCCGAAAATAAAATTGGTCAAGAGCGCGCCGCCGTGGAGCGCGAAAAATTGTCCTACGTCAAAACCTATTTTAAACTTATCAAAACAAATTAATAATAAAAAGCTTGCCAAAGTTGTCGCCGCGCTAAATATCAATAAGATAGACAAAAAGGTAATCAATTGGGTTATATACATCTTTTTTCTGGATATGGGATGGGCGAATAAGAATTCGGTAGTGTTGTTGCTCTCGTCTTTTAACAGAGCCGCCATAGCAACAATCGCGCTAAAGATAAGTCCTAAAGTTAAGTTATCCTCATCGACGAAGCTGATTTTATATAAGTCAAAAGTTTTCGCGTTTTTTAGCGCGAGTATTTGTTGAACGACTGCGTCAGGCATATTTTGCAAATCTGCCATATTAATCATATTTGCGGCCCATTTAAGCGAAACGATATATATAAACACAAGCGCTATCATGGCGACAATCCAACAAATCAAAAACACCTTACTTTGAGAGATAACGCCTGCTGTCAACGCGGGATTAAAATATTTATTTTTCTTAATATTCATACTCTATGCCCTCTTTTAGCCTATATATAATATTGAAGGAATTTTTGCTCTATATTAGCCTGCTGTTTAGCCAATTCTTTGATATTAATTATATCCGCGATTACGCCTTTTTTTATAATAGCCGCCCTGTCGCACACTCTTTGAACGTCGTTTAAGATATGAGTGGAAAGCAACACGGTAGCGCCGCGCTCGCGCTCTTGTTCTATAAGATTAAAAAATCTCTGCTGCATTACGGGGTCAAGCCCGCTCGTCGGCTCGTCTAAAATCAGCAAATCGGGACTGTGCATAGTCGCCAAGATAATGCTGACCTTTTTTGCGTTACCGAAAGAAAGCTCTTTGCCCTTTTTATTGACATCAAGTTCAAACAATTCCGTCAATTCTTTTATTCTTTTAGAATCGCAGCCTCTAAGTTTGGCGGAATACGTTAAAATATCCTTAACTCTCATGTTCTTGTAAAACACGGATTCAGAGGGAACATAGCCTACGCGGCTTTTTATTTCCTCGTCAAACTTTAGGACATCTTTTGAGAATATTTGGGCGCTGCCAGAGTCGGGAAAAAGCAATCCCATAAGAATTCTTATGGTTGTGGATTTTCCGGCGCCGTTGGGGCCTATGAAACCATAAATTTCGCCCGCTTCGACGCTAAAAGATACATCTTCAATGCCCATATGCGCGCCGTAATATTTCTTAAGATTGTTAATTTGAACGGTCATAAAATACTCCTAAATAAAAAAATACCACGCATATTGATTATATCAGATAAATATGCGGGTGTCTAAAATAAAGGCAATGAAACAAGAATTTTAATTAAAAATTAATATTTTTAATTAAAATTTAATTTGAAATATTATTGATGTCTTTCTTTATACTCTAAAAGCGCTTGACAAAGCTGGTCGGGACAAGACGTTCCGTTTCTGCAAACGATGCCTCTTAGAGAGTCTATAATTTCGTCCACGTTTTTGCCTATTACCAGTCTTGTAATTCCTTGAAGATTGCCGCTGCAACCGCCGGCGAACTTAAGTTCTACCAATTTATTGTCTTGCACATCAAAGATGATTTGCCTGGCGCATGTGCCCTTTGTATAATAAAGTTCCATTCTATCACCAACTAAAAAAAATCCTTAAATCATTATATCACTTAGGAACTTTTTGTCAATATCAGAAAATTAGTAAAACGCAAGCGGGTTTGATTTTTAGACTCTTTTTTTAAAGATAAGAACTAGATCTCGCCGGATTGTCTTTTTTTCATCCTTCGCCAATTATAAAAACCGTAAAGGTCGTTAATCAAAAACACCACAAAGCACGCTACCATAGGCAAATACGAAATATTCTCAAAAGCAGCCAACGCCCAAAGAATGATGAGGGCGATATCGTTTAGGGCATAGCCGATTGCGTAATAAGAGCTTCTCTTGAGCATTAATATTCCGGCGGCAAAGTTTGTGGCTACCGAAATGACGCTCATTGCCAAATTTGCGGTTTTTAACGCCTTGAGAATAAAATAAAAAGCCGTAGTAACGACCGCCGTCAACGCTAACATTATAATTATCTCGCGCGCAGATAAAGTTTTTACCGTGACTTCGGGCGAGTGCTTATACAGGTTTTTAAACCACTTGACCGCGGTAATAATAGCAATAGGGGCGCTCATTCCAAAATAAATAATCATCTCGCCGTAGTATCTAAAATAAAACGAAACAACGCCGTAAAACGCCGCGAACAAAACCGCAAGAATCTGTCCAATGACATAGCCTTTTGAAATAAAGATAAGCATTGTAACGCCTATGAGCGAGGCTATCAAAGTAAGAAAATCTTTTTCCGAAGTAACCAAAAATAATACGAAAATACTTATGACCGAAAACAGCCACAATCCAAATTCAAATTTTGATAAATCTTTAAAAGGATTCTTCATTTGTAATTTATCGAATAGATGATTTTTTAAGAATGCTTTTCAAATTTAACATAACATATTAAATAAGTCAAGAACGCCTTTTAATTAATATTTTTTCTCATTAACTGTATTTTTTAGATATTTAATTTAATATCATCTATTTTCGCATAGATGATTTATGTTATAATGATTTTACAAATAATTGTTATTTGCCGGCTTTTCCCAAAATATATTAAAATATATCTTTTCATTATTATATGGACTATGGACAATAGATTGAATTATTTCAACCTATCCCAAAGGTTTAGCGATGATATAAGTTTGCGGGCTTTTATAGATTGCCTGCCCTATCCTATCATTATATATAAGCCCGACGGCGCGCCCGTAATGGTCAACAAAATCTTTTTAAAGAGCTATAATATTCAAAGCGCCGAAGAAATCGTCAATAAATATAATGTCTATGAAGATTGCCATATAACAACGCCCGAGCTGCTGCCATACACCAAAAAAGTGTTTAGCGGCGAGAGCTATTTTAAGGCCGATTTAAAAGCGCCTTTGGAAATTATTTTTTCGCACTTTGGTATTCAAGATTCCGATATAGAAGCGATGTATATAGACATAGCTATTTTTCCGATTTACGACGAAAACGGCAACATTCCTTACGCCGCGTCCATGTTTATAAACAGACGCGTATATCGCGGCAAAAAAGAAATCGCAATTGCGCAAGAATATATAAAATCGCATTGCATGGATAAATTTGATGTCAACAAAATAGCTAAAGCCGCGCATCTTAGCAAAACGCATCTGACAAGACTGTTTAAAAAACACACGGGCATGACTATGTATGACTATTATCTATCCAGCAAAATAGGCAGACTTCAGGAAAAACTTTTGGATTTGGAACTTTCTATCGGCCAAGCGTTTAATGAGTGCGGTCTGTCATATAACGGACACTTCGCAAGGGTGTTTAAGCGCAAGACAGGGCTTTCGCCGTCGCAATATCGAGAAAAATACGCTAAAAGCAGTAAATAAAACGATTTTTTCCTTACTATTTAGGGTTCTATACTATATATAAATATATTCCCTTTTAATGCCAATCCTTAATATAATTGGATTGGCGTTATTTTATATAAAAAAAGAATTCTAAAATAAGGGGTAAATAATTAATGAAAAAGTTTAAATTTTTATCTATCGTCCTTATATTTGCTTGGCGATTTCTTCGCTTCTTGGATGCGGGCTCATTGCCGATAAAATAGGAGACGCGATTGAAGATAAGCTTGGCGAACTTAAAACATACGATGACTTTAAAGAAAAAGCAAAAAATTACTCTATAACCCTAGTCAGCGGCAACGATGTTTTTACCATTAAGATTTGCGAAGACGCCAAGCTGTATGAAAACAACTCAAACATAACTTTCTTTAACATCAAAGAAAAAAAGATTTATGTCTTGGATAAAAACGCTAAAACGGGTTATGTATATGCGGACGAGGAACTTCAATTTGATTGGGAAAACCAAAGCAGCGTAGAAATATTGCTGTTCCCTTTTGAGTTCGTTATTTTGTTTATGAAAAAAGGCAATAAAGATAAAGTCGCGGGCAGAAATTGCGATATTTATACTTACGAAGCGCAAGGCACGACCGCTAGGTATTGGCTGGACAGCGAATACGGCATTTGCCTAAAATACGAAATTACCAATGACGACGGAACAAGCTCCATGGAAGTCACCCATTTTTCTGTCAATACCGTTACTCTGCAAAACATAATAGACCTTTCGGAATACACAATTAGAGACGGCGGCGATTTCGGCGCATAAAAAAACCGTCCAAAGAAGGACGGTTTTTTATAATGATAAAATATCTTAAAAATAAAAAAGACCTAGAATTCTAGGTCTTTTTTTGGCGGAGAGAGAGGGATTCGAACCCTCGCACCGATTTCTCGACCTACTCCCTTAGCAGGGGAGCCCCTTAACCGCTTGGGTATCTCTCCAAACACAATGTTTTAAAATTATAGCATAGTCTTTTTTATTAGTCAATAAAA
>DATCJN010000030.1:0-25311 GCA_036562755.1 Clostridia bacterium
TCAAGGCCCCCAAGGACCGCAAGGCTTTCAAGGCCCAACAGGTCCTACCGGTCCCATGGGCCCCATGGGTATTGCTGGCGCCACAGGCCCTACAGGCTCAACAGGTCCTACCGGCCCCGTCGGTCCAATAGGCCCTACCGGTCCTACCGGCCCAACAGGTCCTACCGGTCCGACAGGCCCTACCGGTCCAAGCGTCTTAAGCCAAGGCGTATTCGCGCTGTCGGCAGGCCCCGGCAATTTGGCTTTATCTCCTAACGAGAACTATATCTTTAGGAATTTAGCGGTAAATTCTTCTCCCGACATCAGCTATAACGAAAATACGGGAGTATTCAGCCTTCAAAGCGGGCTTTACTTTGTGTATTGGCGTCTTTCCCTAGATCCTCAATGCCAACAAGACTGCATTCAGTTTTCGTTAATTCTAAACGGTCAAGCGGTAGCTTCCTCAACGCTTGCCTGTATCAGCGGCGAGATTTCGGGCGCGGCGATAATTGAAGCTCCGCAAAGCGCAACCTCAACATTGACTCTTCGGAACACCTCATGCCATGAAGTGCTGCTGGCTAATGTTCAAGGCCAAAGCTCGATAGTAATATTAAAGGTAAGATGATGCCAAGAAAATATAAAATTTCGATTTACGCCATAGCAAAAAACGAAGAAAAATTCGTAAACAGATGGGTAGACAGTATCCTAGATGCCGACGAAATAGTAGTGCTGGATACGGGTTCTACCGATAATACACTAGAATTGTTAAAAAGACGCGGCGTCAAAGCGTCTCGGCAAATAATAACGCCCTGGCGGTTTGACGTTGCGCGCAACATAGCTTTGGATAATGTCAGCTCCGACGCCGATATATGCGTCAGCATGGATCTGGACGAAGTTATGGAAAAAGGCTGGCGCGACAAACTAGAAAGCGCCTGGCGCAAGGGCGCAACAAGGGCAAGATATACTTTCGCCTGCTCGCATGACGAAAAAGGCGCCATACTAAAAACCCACCCTATAGAAAAAATTCATTCCCGCCATGATTACAAATGGGTGCACCCCGTCCACGAGGTTTTGGAATATATAGGCGAAGGCAAGGAAAATAAAATTTATATTCCTGAATTGATTGTGCATCATTTCCCCGACTATTCCAAGCCCCGCGAACAATATCTTCCCTTGTTGGAACTGTCCGCAAAGGAAAACCCTGATATCCCAAGCGTCAGCTTTTGGCTGGGGCGCGAATATTATTTCAAAGGCAAATACGACCAGGCCATAAAAGAGCTAATAAGATATTTGGATCTAAAAGACGCGGTATGGGAAGAAGAACGCGCCGCCGCGCTGAGATTTATCTCTAGAGCTTACCAAAAAAAGAATGATTTCTATCACGCCAAGATTTATTTATATAAATCGCTTGCGGAATGTCCTTATATAAGAGAGGCTTATTTGGACTTTGCCAAAATAGGCTATATGACAAATGATTGGCCGCTTGTGTTTTGGGCATGCTCCCAGGCTCTGAAAATCACTAGTAAAACAGGCAGTTATTTGACAGAAGAAGAGGCGTGGGGAAGCGCTTTTTACGATTACGGCGCGATAGCGTGCTATCATCTAGATTTGATTGACCAGGCTGTAGAGTATATCAATCAAGCGATTGCGCTTGCTCCCAGTGATAAAAGGTTAAAAGATAATTTAAAACTTATATTAAAAAAAGCCGATGAAAAAAAGAAAATATAAAGTAGTAGTTTACGCGATTGCCAAAAACGAAGAAAAATTCGTCGACAGGTGGATGGACTCTATGTCCGAAGCCGACGAAGTAATTGTGTTGGACACGGGCTCAACCGACAATACGGTAAAAAAATTAAAGGCTCGAGGCGCCAAGGTTTATAAAAAAATAATATCCCCCTGGCGTTTTGACGTAGCCAGAAACGAGTCTTTAAAGCTGGTTCCCTTGAATGCGGATATTTGCGTCTGCACCGATTTGGACGAGGTATTTAATAAAGGCTGGCGCAAAACTTTAGAAAACGCCTGGCAGCCTGACGTTAAGCAGGCAAGATATGTCTATAACTGGAGCCTGGACGACCAGGGCAACCCGCTGGTTTGGTTTTATTATTTTAAGATTCATTCTCGAAATGGTTTTGTTTGGAAAAATCCTGTCCACGAGTATTTAAAATACGAGGGCGATAATTACAAAGTCATATATATCGACGACATTATCCTAAACCATTATCCCGACCAAAATAAACCCAGAAGCAACTACTTGCCCCTATTGGAGTTGTCCGTCCAAGAAAACCCCCAAGACGACAGGTCCTGGTATTACCTTGGACGCGAGTATATGTATTGGGGACAATGGGATAAGAGTATTGAGACTTTGAAGCATTATCTAACCCTGGAAGAAAAGTTTCCTCAAGAGCGCTGCGCCGCTATGCGAGATATTGCCAACTGCTATTTAAAAAAATCGGATTATCTCAATGCCTATAAATACTACATCATGGCGATTGCTCAATGCCCTTATATGCGCGAGCCTTATGTCGAGCTTGCGCTCGCGGCTTATTATAACCAAGACTATTCCACGGTCTTTTATATGGCGGAGCAAGCCCTTAAGATTACCCAAAAATCAAAAATATATATTAATCAAGGCTACGCGTGGGATTCTACCTTGCCCGATATCGCAGCGATAGCGTGTTATAACCTAAAACTCTACGATAGGGCGCATTATTATGCTAAATTAGCTTACGAATTAAATCCTAAAGACGAAAGAATTAAGGACAACTACGAATTATTAAAAAATTATGCAAGCGCCAACAAATAAATATGTTATTTTATAATACTTAAAAACCCCTGCTCAATTTAACATATGCGCATATGAAAATAAGTTAGATAAATCAGGGCATCAAATTTTCTAAATTTTTCCAATTGATTAAAATTTGATTAAAAAGCTTTATCTATAAGTCCATTTATTGAAGTTGGACAATTTTGTATGATATAATCCTATTTATATAGGAGTTATTATGAACGACATAAGAGTGGAGTTTTCCACTGCTCAAGTTATAAATTTTTGCGCCGCTTTTAACGGCGCGGGAATAATAGGCGAGTTATACATCGAAAATCTAAGCGAACAAGATATTTTTAACGCGGACATAACCGTGTCCTGCCCGCAAGGTTTGATTAAGCCTTGCCGTTACCGCTTGGACATTTTACCGCGCCAACTAAAAATAGACGTCAACACGCTTAATATAGAATACGATTATAACTATCTTATCTCTCTGCCCCAAATTGTTCAGGGCGAAATTATCTTAAAAATCCAAGCCCAAGGCAAAGAGCTGTATTCCCAAATCAACGCCATAACAATTTTGCCTTACGATTATTGGACGGGCGCTCAAAATTATCCCGAGTTTTTGGCGGGCTTTGTTGCGCCCGATAATATAGAAGAAAAAAATTTATTTAAAGACGCGCACTTTTATCTAAAAAAATGGCGAAAGGCAAACAGTTTCATCGCCTATCAAGGCGGAGCGGACAGAGTTCTTGCCGAGGCGGCGGCCGTCTTTTGCGCCCTAAAAGATTGCAGACTAAAACTTCACCATATAAAAGACAATCGCGAAACAGGTCAGCGTATTAATTTTTCCGATGCGCTAAAAACAAAAAACGCCACCATTACCGAGGCGGCCTTGATTTTTGCAAGCCTCTTAGAAAAAAACGACCTCAATCCCATTTTGGCCGTGTTTGAAAAATACATCTTAGTCGGGGCGTGGCTGGATGACAATACCTTTTCGGATTGCATAGGCGACGACTTTGCGGAACTGTCAAAAAAGTCGGCGCTTGGAGAACTGTTTTTAATTGATCCCAAATTTTTAGACCAAGAATTTAACGCCGATTTCAATAAGGCGCTGGATTGGTCAAAAGAACCTTTGGCAAGCGAAGGGAGTTTTATATATTTTATAGACATTAAGCGCTGCCGCCTGACTTTTATCAATCCTGTTCCCAAAAGGGTTTTAACCTCTGGCGGCTGGAAGTTGGAGCAAAAATATCAAGACTTAAGCGACTTAAAACCCAAAAAGATTAAAGTCTTTCCCGTCCAGGCTTTCCAAGAGCCATTCTCCAAGCAAAAGTATTGGGAAAGAAAGCTGTTGGACTTGACTCTGAAAAATTCCCTGCTTAATTTTAAAATAACCAAAAACGTTCTGCCCGTTTTGGCTGATTCCTTGCCCAACCTTGCGGCTTGTTTTTGCAACGGCGTCGAATATGACATTCTGCCCATAATGAAAGAGGCGGAGAGCTTGACGGTTGACTTTGATATTAATCAAGGCGCCAAAATTTCGTCCATATTTCATAAGCTTTTGGGCAAAGAATTATCCAAGGCCAAACTTCGCTCCGCGCTGGACGAGGGACGCCTAAAGACCGCTATCACCAATATTTACCGAAAATATAAATACGGCATAGAAGAAAACGGCGTGTGCACGCTTTATCTTGCGCTAGGCTTGCTAAAATGGTATGAAAGCGAAAATGCGGAGCGGCCTTTATACGCGCCGCTGATCTTGATTCCGCTAGACCTTATCCGCAAGAGCGCAAAAAGGTATATTTTAAAAGCGCGCGACGATGAGACGCACTTTAACATTACGCTTTTGGAAATGCTGCGCCAGCAATACTCTTTGGAAACAGGCGGGCTGGATCCGTTGCCTAAGACTTCCCAAAACGCCATCGATGTCCAAAGCGTGTTTAATATAGTTAGAAAATTGGTAATGAATCAGCACGGCTGGGATATCATAGAGGAAAGTTATATTTCCAACTTTTCTTTCTCCGGCATAGTCATGTGGTATGATATCCGCAACCGCCTAAGCAGTCTGGAAAAAACGCCCATAGTCAAAGGCTTAATCAGCGGAATACCGTTTAACAAGACCGCTTTGGAAGTCAACGACATAGACGAGCGCTGGCTAAAGGAAGAAATTATCCTGCCCATAGAGGCGGACAGCTCGCAGCTGGAGGCAATTTATTACGCAAACCAAGACATGAGCTTTGTTTTGCACGGCCCGCCCGGAACGGGCAAATCCCAAACCATAACCAACATTATCGCCAACGCTTTGTTAAAGGGCAAGAGGGTGCTATTCGTCGCCGAAAAAATGGCGGCGTTGAGCGTGGTTAAAAACCGCCTAGAAGAAATAGGCATAGGCGATTTTTGCTTAGAACTTCACTCGGATAAAACCAATAAAAAAGATGTCCTTGAAAATTTAAAAAAGACCAGCGAAATAGTCAAAGTCTATGAACCCGAGGATTTTAAGAGCGTCAAAGACAGATTGGAAAAAAGCCGTCAAACGCTGGCCGTGTATATGCGCAAGCTTCACCAGCCTCAAAAATACGGCTTTTCGCTGTTTGAGGCTATCGACGAATATATAAGCTACGACTTTTTGAATCAATTTGAGTTGGATAAAAATGTTGTAATAGAATTTGACAAAGACAAGATAGAATTTTTGGAAAACAAGCTATACGAGCTAAAGGCTCTGGGTCAAGACATGGGACATCCTCTTGGCTCGGATTTGGAGCATATAAACCAAACCGAATATACCCTTGAACTAAAAGCGGAGAGCGAAAAAACCGTCAACAAGTTTTTGGCGATTCTAAAAAGAATACGCGCGTATAACGACATCTTAAGCCAAGCAATAGATTTAAGCAAAATCGACTCTTGCGGGCAATATGACAGTTTGATGGATATTTGCTCTTATCTAGCGCAAAGTCGTCAAGATACTCCCCATCTAGAGAGCCTAAATGATGACGATTTAAATAAGCTTAAAGATTTTACCGCCCTGGGCGTTGAAATCGAGCAAACAAAAGCCGATTTAGGCGCGCGGTATAATTTGGACGCGTTTAGAACGCTCAATCAAAAGGTAGTTACGGATTACCACAACTCGACAGGTTTAAAAAAGGCGTTAAAAAAGAATAAGATTATAAACACCCTAAAAAAAGCGGCGCTGACAGGAAAATATAAAGATAATTTCATAGAAGACTATATCAATATATGCGAGCTTCAGAAAAGACAAAAGGCGCTAAAAAGATCTCAAGACTTTGTTTACGGCGCTGTTCCGATATATAAGGGCAAAGATTATAATTATATTTTGCGAAGCTTGCAGGAGTTTATCTCGTATAAGAAAAGCCTGTCAAATTCAATTATAACTCAAGATGAATTGAACAAATTAAAGTCTATCTCTATCCCCAAAAACCTAAAATCCGATTACGAGCAGTTTAAATTGATAAAGGCTCAATTAGACAGGCTGTTAAAGATAGATTTTGATCAAATACAAATCTCTGGCGAATGGTGGCTGGACGCTTTGACTTCAAAAGCGCTCCACTGGTCTATGGACAGCCTAAAAGAACGCTGCGCCTATAACTATTTAAGAGCGGAGCTTAACAATATGGGACTTAAACCCGTAACCCAAGCTTACGACAACGGGTTAGACCACGATATGCTGGTGCCTGCCTTTAGAAAGGCCATGCTAAAGGCGATTATAGAATTTATAATATCTTCTGACCCTGATTTATGCAAATACACAGGCAGATTGTTTGAGGAAAAGATAAGGCGGTTTAAGGATTTAGAGCAAAAATACAGGACAGTTTCAAGACAGCTGCTAAGCGCTCGCCTTAAAATGAACTTGCCCAACTTCGACATAAAATCTTCCCAGATGTCCGAGCTTGGCATATTCCAGCGCGCCGTCAAGGGCTCGTCGCGTAACATAACCTTAAAAAAATTATTTGAGCAGATTCCCAACATCTTGCCTAAGGTCGCGCCGTGTATGCTCATGAGCCCGGTAACAGTGGCTCAATACATAGATCCGCAGGATAAGTTTGATTTATTAATATTTGACGAGGCGTCGCAGCTTACGACCGCAAAAGCCGTAGGCGCGCTCTCACGCGCAAAGACGGCTATCATAGTAGGCGATCCCAAACAGCTTCCGCCCACGTCTTTCTTTGAGAATGTCAACAGCAACGAGGAAGATGATTTGAGCGAAGACTTAGAGAGCGTTTTGGACGACTGCCTTGCGCTCAACATGCCCGAGATACACCTAAGGTGGCATTACCGCAGCAAGGACGAAAGCTTAATCGCCTTTTCCAACCGCCAATTTTACGACAACAGCCTCTATACTTTCCCTTCGCCCAGCGCCAAGCAGTCCGCTATAAAGTTTATAAAAGTCCAGGGCGTTTATGACAGAGGCAGGACAAAGCAAAACGTCGAAGAGGCGCTGGCTGTCGTGGAAGAAGTTATAAAAAGGCTTTCGCATCCCGAGACGAGAAAATACAGCATAGGCATAGTAACCTTTAACATAGTTCAGCAAAACCTAATAGACGATATGCTCACCGAAACTTTCCGTCAAAGCCCGCGACTTGAACAATACGCTATGCATGGGTCTGAGCCGCTATTTGTCAAAAACTTAGAAAACGTCCAGGGCGACGAGCGCGATGTGATTTTGTTCTCAATAGGATACGGTCAAGATTCTCAAGGCAAATTAAGCTTAAACTTCGGACCGCTAAACCGCGAGGGCGGCTGGCGCAGATTGAATGTGGCTGTGTCTAGGGCAAGGCGCGAGATGATAATATTCTCCAGCATAACTTACGATTTAATTAATCCTTCGGCAACCACGGCCCAGGGCGTCAAAGCGCTGCGCGCGTTTTTGGAATACGCCCAAAAAGGCTCGGCTTCTTTAAGCTACAAGGCAAGCCAGTTGCAAAAATACCCTCAAGGTCTGGAAGAACAAATTCTCAATATACTAAAACAAAAAGGCTACGACGGCGAGATCAATTACGGCACTTCAGGCTATAAAATTAACGTCGCCATAAAAGATCCCGACAATCCTCAAAAGTTTATTTTGGGCGTCATGTGCGACAGCATAAGCTATTCCAAGGTCAAGACTGTCAAAGACCGCGAGATTGCGCCCTTTGCGGTGCTAAAAAAACTGGGCTGGAATCTAATGCGGGTTTGGTCTCTTGATTTTTGGGACAGTCCCGAAAAGGTAATTAACAAGATAGTCAAAAAAATCGAAAGCCTCAAAAAATCGGACGGCATATTAGACGACGAGGAAGATTTTGAAATAGAACAAGCGTGTGAGCCCAAAGAAGCCGTAATTCAAAACACACTGGAGGCAGAGTATAAGCCCGCCGCCATACCCAAAAAGATTATTCCCAGCTCGTATTTTTCCACCGAGCTCAATCAGCCGCACCTTATAAAGATTACAAAGACCATAATAGACACCGAATATCCGGTAAGCTACAGAACTATTTTAAAAAGCGTGCTAAATTCCAGCGGCATCGCACGCTCGGGTTCTAGAATTGAGGCACAGATGAAACACGTCCTTGAGCATATCAATTGCGACTGCGAAATAGAAGGCGATATACCGTTTTATTGGAAAAAGGGCGTTAATAAGAGAAAATATAATGTTTATAGAATAAACAGCAATCGCAGTATGGACGACATAAGCATTTACGAGATAATCAACGGCATAAGATTTATCGTCCAAAACCAAATAAGTCTTCCTAAAGACGCTCTGGAGCAAGAAGTAATAACGCTGTTTGGCTCAAAAACTACCGAAGAAGGCCTAAGACAGACCAGGCGCGCCATAAGATACGGGCTTGAAAACGATATAATCGGAATACAAGACGGAAAGATTGTAGCGGGGCCAAAAATAAATATATTTGAATAAAAATTAAGGCGGCAAAAAGACCGCCTTTAATTTATGTTTTAACTCTAAGTCAAAAATTACGTGTCGGTGGCAATTCTGATTAATTCGGACAGCGCTTTTTTAACCTCGCTTGCTGAAAAGGAGGGATTGTTGTTTTTATCCGAGCATACTCTAAAGGGCGGATAATCGTCGGCGTTATTTCTTAAATAGGATATAAAATCGTCGGATACTCCTTTTATGCTGTGAGGAATGGCGCCTATAATGAGTCCTAAATATCTGTTTTTATTCTTTAGGTTGTCCAAATTGCGATTAGTCATTTTATTGTAGTCGTCTCTTATTTCTATCTGGTCTTCGCTAAACCCGTAGCTTTTGCAGATATTTTTTATATCCTGTTTGCTTAGAGTGTTGGTTGAGCCTATAAAGGCGATTTTGCGCATCTTTATGCGTTTTTGCAAAAATTTCATTTTTTCCGTATGGTTTTCAAACCCGATCATGCGTGACAATATCTCTATCCATTCGTCCAGCATGGCAGGTTCGATGACCCCGTCGTTAGAGTAATAATGATAGCACATGTCGTGGACAATCTTTTTTATGTTGTCCGATTTTTGTTTCGGGGTAAGCCTTTCATAGTCGTTTACTACCGTGTTCCAATTCTTTTTTTCGTTAAGTTTTGTTAATATTTCTTTAGAGCTAAATCCGCTAGCTTCGCTTATAGTAACAAAACTATTTGCGCATTCGTCCATAGCGGAAACCTCCTTTGTGTTATTTTAATTATAACACAATAGTTCAAGTTAAAAATTAAAATCCCATTAAAAATCGCGCTAAGCGCGAATGCTTTGACTATAAAACTTGCCTGCCTGTGATAAAATAACTATGTTAATAAAAAATATATATGCTATAATTTCATAGAGACATTTTAGGAGAAGAACGATGTATGACATTGTTATAATAGGCGGCGGACCCGCGGGATTGACTTCGGCGCTTTATGCCGCGCGAGCCGGGCTAAAGACAGTAGTTTTTGAAAAAGAGGTTTTAGGGGGCAAGATTACCACGGCTCCCCACGTGGAAAACTATCCCGCCTTTGTGGAAGGCGTCAACGGGTTTGAATTGGGCGATATGATGGCAAACCAAGCCAAAAAATATGGCGCAGAAATAAACTACGAAGAAGTAACCGCCTTGAATCTAAAGGATAAAATAAAAACAGTAAAGTTGTCAGATAGAGAAGTCCAGGCCAAAGCTGTAATTTTGGCGATGGGCAGCAAAAACCGAAAACTCGAAATTGAGGGCGAGGATAAATTAATAGGAAGGGGCATTAGCTACTGCGCCACCTGCGACGGCAATTTCTTCAGAGGTCAAGACGTGGCGATAATTGGCGGTGCCAACAGCGCCGTAATGGAAGCGCTGTATCTTGCCAATATAGCCAAAACCGTGCATATCATCTATCGCCGTGATAGTTTTAGAGCGGAAAAGGTTTTTGTTGACAGACTTGAAAAAGTCCCCAATATCATAAGCCATCTAAACAGCAATATAATAAAACTGATTTCGGATGATGTTTTAAAAGGCGTAAAAATCCAAAATAACAAAACCTTAGAAACTCAAAAATTATCAATCAGCGGCTTGTTTGTGGCGATCGGACATCTGCCCAATACCGAATTGGTCGAAGACCAAGTCGAATTGGACTCCAAAAAATATATTATCACTAATGAGGCAATGGCTACAAACCTGGAAGGCGTCTATGCCGCTGGCGATATTAGGTCAAACGCGTTTAGACAGGTGATAACTGCTTGCGCCGACGGCGCGCGCGCCGCCGAAAGCGCGATAGAATATTTGGCAGGATTATAAACATATATAATTAAACATAATATAATTGACGCCCGCTTATCCGTTTACTTGATTTTTTTGTATATTGCATTTATAATAATGACAATACCCTATAATAGTCATACTGTCTAGATGTAGTTATTATTTTTTTATAGTGAGATGTATAAATGAGAATCGCCGTTGTTGTTGACACCTATGACGATACAGGACAAGGCACCACGGTTTCGGCTAGAAGGTTTATAAGCGAATTAAGAAAACGCGGGCACCATGTCATAGTGCTTTCTTACAGCAACCGTTCCGAACCCGATAAAGTAATATTCGATCAATATCATTTACCTATTTTTCAGCCTTTAATCGATAAAAACGGTATTAATTTAGCAAAGCCCGACGTAAAAAAATTTAAAGAAGCCTTTAAAGACGTGGATTTGGTCCATATATATGTTCCTTTGCCTTTTGGCTGGACGGCGGCCAAAGTCGCGCATGAAATGGGCGTTCCCGTGTTTACGGCATTCCACATGCACCCGGGCAATGTTTTGTATAATATAAAACTGGAGCATGTGCCTTTTTTGGAAAAGTTTTTGTTTAGGTTTTTCCATAAAAAGCTTTATCAATATTCCACGGACATACATTGTCCCACCCAATTTGTTTATGACACTTTAAGAGCGCACGGATATAAGCAAGAATTGCATGTCATAAGCAACGGTTACGACGACAAAAGATTTTATCCAATGGAGGTCGAAAGGCCTGATAGTTGGAAGGATAAGTTTGTTGTAATGTGCGTAGGCAGGCTTTCCAGAGAAAAAAAGCAAGACGTCGTAATCAAGGCTATCGCCCATAGCAAATATAAGGACAATATTTTGCTGGTGTTGGCGGGCAACGGCCCTAAGAGAAAAAAATACGAAAAACTAATCAAAAAATATAAAATCAACGCCGAGTTTAAATTCTTTTCTCAAGACGAATTGCCCAAGGCTCTTAACGCGGCGGACCTTTACGTTCATTGCGCCCAAATTGAGATAGAATCCATCTCTTGTATGGAAGCATTTGCTACCGGACTGGTTCCCGTAATAGGCGATTCCAAAAAGAGCGCTACGCATTATTTTGCTTTGGACGAGCGCTCCAAATTTAAAGACGGCGATTATATGGATTTATGCCGCAAGATTGAATATTGGATAGAGCACCCCGACGAGTTAAACACTATGTCGACTGAATACGCCGAACACGCAAAAAATTACGCTCTTGAAAAATCGGTGGATAAAATAGAAGAAGTTTATGAAAAATTTTTGTCAAAACACCGCCATCATAAACCTTTACATATTCCTCAACAAGAGTCCATCGAGCTGGAAGAAAGTCTGGTTCAACCTATTGAAGCAGACGGAATGACCGAAGAAAAAGTCGTATTTTGAGGACGAAGCTTGACAAGACCTAAATATACCTAAAACGGTATATTTAATATATTTATTTTGATGTATTTATTATATTTTTTATTAGGAGATTATTTATGAGAATTGCTGTAGTTGTTGACATGTATGACAACATGGGCCAGGGTACGACTATCTCCGCCAGAAGATTTGTAGGCGAATTGAGAAAACGCGGCCACAGCGTTAAGGTGCTGACTTATAGCAAAACCCCCGAGCCCGACAAAATTATGTTTGACCAGTATCATGTTCCCTTTTTTCAGCCTCTGATTGACAAAAACTCGACCAACATGGCTAAGCCCGATGTCCAAAGATTCAGAGAAATTTTCAAAGAAGTGGATTTCGTTCACGTTTACTTGCCCTTGCCTTTTGGCTGGACGGCCGCAAAGGTAGCGCATGAAATGGGAGTTCCCGTGTTTACGGCATTCCACATGCACCCGGGCAACATTTTGTATAATCTAAAACTTGAACACGTCCCCTTTTTGGAAAGCTTTATCTTTAGGCTTTTTCATAGAAAGTTATATCGCTATTCTACGGACATTCATTGTCCTACGCAATTTGTTTATGATACTTTAAAAGCGCACGGCTATAAACAAGAGTTGCATGTCATAAGCAACGGTTTTGACGACTCCAGATATTATCCTATGGAGGTTGAAAGGCCTCAAAGCTGGAAGGATAAATTCGTCATTATGAACGTGGGCAGATTTGCTAATGAGAAAAAGCAAGATATCTTAATGAAAGCAGTCGCCCATAGCAAATATAAAGACAAGATCTTGGTAGTTTTTGCCGGCAGCGGTCCTAATGAAAAGAAGTATAAAAAGATAGCCAAAAAATTAAAAATAAACGCGGAGTTTAATTTTTACCCTCAAGAAGAGCTGCCCAAAGCTCTCAACGCAGCGGATCTTTATGTGCATTGCGCGCAAATAGAAATAGAATCAATTTCGTGCATGGAAGCTTTCGCTACCGGTCTTGTTCCCCTTATAGGCAAATCCAAAAAGAGCGCCACCAGTTATTTTGCTTTAGACGAGCGTTCGATATTTAAAGGCGGCGATTATAAAGATTTGAGCGCCAAGATTGATTATTGGGTAGAGCATCCCGAAGAATTAAAAATTATGTCCCAAAAATACGCCGAACACGCTAAGAATTTTACGGTAGAAAAATCCGTAGAAAAAATAGAAGAAGTTTACCAAGCCTTCCTGGCAAAACACCGTTATCAAAAAGCCGCGATTTATAATCAAGAAGAACTTGAAGAGGATTTGGTAACGCCGGTTGACGAAGAAGAAACAATTGAAGAAAAAGTTTTGTTTTGAGGGTGTCCAAAGATGAAATTTGATTATTCTAAAAAAGATTACTTATTTCCAAAATGGTATATAAAGGTATATTCATTTTTACTGTTTTGGATTTTAGTTCCTGTATTGCTTATTATAAAACACTTTATTTTAAGAGTAAAAGTCAAGGGCAAAAAATATTACAGACAGATAAAAAAGCAAGGTGCCGTCATCGTATCCAACCATGTGCATGAATTTGACGCGCCCATGATCGGCATGTCAATTTTGCCTCGCAGAATGGTTATAGTCTCTTTGGAAGACAACTTTAAGAGCGACTTTATGGGCTGGCTGATTTACGGTCTAGGCGCCCGTCCCTTGCCCAAAGATTTAAGGCATGTTAAGAGCTTTATAGAAGCTTTCGCTGAGTTTGCGAAATCGGGCAAAAAGGTGCTAATATATCCTGAAGCGCATTTAATCAGGCGCTGCCCTAAACTTAGAGAATTTAAAACGGGCGCGTTTAGAATAGCCGTTGAAGCGGGCGTTCCCGTTTTGCCCGTTTGCTACACATACAGAGGCAAACGACTCACTCTTAACTTCCTGCCTCCTATTTATGTTCAAGAAGGCGAGGACGCAAAGGCTCTAACCCAAAGAACATATAACATAATGAATGAGTTCTTCACCAAAGAAATGGCTAAAAACCAAGTCATTGACACTATCCCCGAAGAAGAACCCTTGGTCGAGACGATCGAGGAAGACGAAGTCGTCTCCAGGCACGCATAATTTATCAGTTAATCGCATATGTTTAAAAAAGCCCTTTTATTAATAAAGGGCTTTTATTGATTTAATATAATAAATAATGGTATAATATAGTCCATATGAATCACGAGTTATTTGAGCAGGTTAAAGCTTATTTTATTGACTTTGACAGGACATTGGTGGATTCCGTTAAGATAGAAAAAAAGGCGCTTAAGGCTACTTTGAAGGTGTTGGGCGTTTATCGCGACGGCATGGAAATTGAGCACAAAAACAACTTCAGAGAAGTCATTAGTAATATCAACTCAAAATACGGCCTAAATTTAGAATTTGATACGGTTGAGAAAGAATTTATCAAGCAGGCCCTCCCCCTTTACGAAAAAGAGTGCGAACTAAAAGACGGCGCCAGAGAATTTTGGCTTTGGGCGAAAAACAACAATAAAAAAATTTACATCATCACTCTCAACGAAAGAATTTTTGTCCAAGCCGTTTTGAGAAAATACGGGCTGGAAGCGGACGGAATATACACCCGACGCGACACGGGCATTCATAAGCGCGACGGGGCGTTATTTTTATACGCCTTTTCACATTCAGGATTTGAGCCTGGCGAATGCGCGGTTATAGAAGATTACCCTTATTATATAATCTCCATAAAAGAAACGGGCTGCAAGATTGTGGGTATGTACGACAACCAGCCCGAAGACGAAATTAATCTATTATACGATATCTCCGATATCTTTATTAAGGATTTTCGGGAACTGATTTTTTAGATTTTAGGTATTTTATCTTAGTGGCTAGTCCGCCCCTTATGTGCCGCTCAGACAGGTTTATATCCAAAACCCTGCGGACTTGTTCGAATAAGTCCTCGTCTATTTCGGGCAATCTCTCGGTTATGTCTTTGTGAACGGTCGATTTGCTTATATTAAAAACTTTGGCGGCTTCCCTAACTGTCTTTTTATTCTCGACAAAATAATACCCCAAATCCAAAGCCCTTTTTATAATATACTCTCTCATATGCCCCCAAAAAATCTATTGTATATAAATTTATTTTTCAAAATGCGATATTATGCGTCAAAATTCGCGATAAGACAAACAAAAAAAGCCTTCTATAAGAAGGCTTTTTTAGTGTTTGTTCTAAACTCTTTTTAATTTAAATAGTCACCACAAACTCTTCCCACAAATCCTCAATTTTTTTTATGTCCTCAAAGGTCTCATATGCAATTTGCTTGGTCTTATGGGCGCTTATTCCGCAATCAATATAATGATATATAAAGAAGTCTATAATAATCTCGTCCAAGGTAGGTCGATATTTTTCCAATATAGTAGCCCAATCGTCGTCGTATTTGCGCCTGTGTCTTAGCAGGCAATAAACCGCGGTCTTATTAAAATTGATTAACGGATTAATAAAATGAGATAAGCAAGGCTTTCGCCTTATAAAATCCGTTCTATCCATACCGCCTAAAAGCGCGCAATTGTTTTTTTCGGCAAAATCTATTATATGCGCGTTTTTTAGATTTTGAGATTTTTCATCGATATTAATAATTTGTATGTCGGCGGCCTTTGTAATTATTTCGTTTTCTTCGTTGTTAATCGGTCTTTCGGAAATTACGGCTACATCTTCGGGCTTTATATGACAATCCAAAATCAGAGAAAAAAGAGTCCAAAAATGTTCGCAATTATAATATAGGGCAAGTCGTTTTTTGGTCGAAGTCAGCTCGCGTAAAAATTCGACCAGTCTTTTATATATATGCTCAAAATTGCCCTCGTCCGCGTAAGGCATACGCTGGTATTTTCTTTTTTTGACAAAGGATAAGTTTTCCTCCAGCGGCAATTCAATAAAACTGCTTTCAAACGTCAAATCAAGGTCGTATATAGTCCTTAACCCCGTGATTCTTTCTATATCTATTTCGGCGGTTATAATGGATTGGTTTACTTCGCGCGCAAGAACTCTGCCGCATTCGGTTATGAGACAGCTTTTATCCGCGTAAGGAGTTTTATTAATCGAGCCGCAAACGGAAACAATAGCTTTGGGCGGAGAGGCTGATATGGCTTTAACTAGGTCAAAGTAGTTATCAAACTGCTCCAAATCCGCAGAGAAAGGATTCAAAACTACATTCGCCGAGGTATTAAACAAAGAGTTTACATCTTTACCTATAATGACAGCGATGTTTATGGGCATATCGGTATCCCCTCGTAAGATTGCTTTAGTCCCAAAAGGTATCGAATAATCTTCCAAAGTTATTTGATCGAAATTATATTTTTTATCCGATTTATAAATAATTCCAAAAACTTTTCCCATGCCGACGATTGCCGCGCAATTTAGTATTTTTTCTTCCACCCTTAACGGCAAGCCAATAACGCTTATGACTTGGCGGTTTTTGGTCCATTGGGCTATTTCCAAAAGCGCGTCTTCGCACTCGTTTATAAGGGTATTCTGCGCCGCCAAAGAGCTATACCCGCCGTATAAACACAGCTCGGGGAAAACGGCGATATCCGCGCCTTGAGCGTTAAGTTCCATTATTAATTTTTTTATGTTTTGGGTGTTTTGAAAAATGCCACCGGGATAAAGCTGCGGCATTGCGGCGCCTACTTTGAGATAACCGTTGTTCATAATATTTAGTTTTAAAATAGGCGTTTATTTTATACCTTTATTTTTCAAATGCGTTTTGCCATTGTTGAGTTTTTTTGAGTATTACTATATAATAATTCAGAATAATAAATCATAATAAAATAAAAAAAACGGAGACAAAAGAACGTTGGATTTAAAATCTCTCTTGAGCGGAAGCGATATCAGAGGAAACGCCGTAGCGTATGACGGCAAAGAGATAGAGTTAACGGACGAAGCAGTTTATTCCATAACAAAAGCTTTTGCTTATTGGCTCTCGGCTAAAGTAAAAAACAAAATGACCGTAGCCGTAGGCCGCGATTCCCGAATTTCAGGACCAAGAATAGAGGCTCAGGTAATCAAAGCGCTTGTCGACAGCGGATGCACAGTCCTGCAGTGCGGGCTGTGCTCAACGCCCTCTATGTTTATGATGACCAAGCACGAAAAGGTCCAGGCTCACGGCGCTATCATGATTACCGCAAGCCATCATCCGTATTATAAAAACGGTCTAAAGTTCTTTGACGAGCAAGGCGGGCTGGAAAAAGAGGATGTCCGCAGTATTTTGGAATTGGCGGCGGCAGGCAGCGAACTTAAAGGTCGCGGCAAGGTCGTTCAGGACGATTATTTAAAATACTATTGCGAAGTCCTAATCGAAAAATTTAGAAAATCCACAGGCGAGACATATCCGCTAAAAAATTTAAAAATCGTGGTTGACGCGGGCAACGGCGCGGGCGGCTTTTTTGTGGACAGGGTGTTAAAGCCCTTGGGCGCGGACACTGCGGGCAGCCAATACCTGGAGCCTGACGGAATGTTCCCCAACCATGTTCCTAACCCCGAAGACAAAGAAGCGATGCGCCATATATCAAAGTGCGTTTTGGAAAACAAAGCTGATCTTGGCATTATCTTTGACACCGACGTGGATAGAGCGGCTTGCGTCGCTCCCGACGGCAAAGAGATAAACCGCAACAGATTAATTGCGCTTGTGTCGGCAATTTTGTTGGAAGAGCACCCCGGCGCGACCATAGTAACTGACAGCGTCACAAGCGACGCTTTAACAGAGTTTATAATCAACCGCAAGGGCAACCATCATAGATTTAAACGCGGCTATAAAAACGTCATCAATGAAGCGATAGAGCTAAACAGCATAGGCGTTTACGCGCCTTTGGCGATAGAAACGAGCGGACACGCGGCGTTTGCGGAAAATTATTTTTTGGATGACGGCGCGTATTTGGTCATACGAATTTTAATTAAGCTTTGTCAACTTAAAAAGCAAAACAAACCCTTATTATCGTTGATAGAGGATTTAAGAGAGCCCGTAGAAACACACGAGGCTAGAGTAGGTTTTAAGGCGTCCTGCAAGGATTGGAAAAAATCCGCGCAAGAAGTAATGGAAAGACTGGAAAAGGTCTTTTCCAAAAAAATGGGCTTTAAACCGGCTCAAAGCTACGAGGGTGTCAGGGTTAACTTTGCGGACGGCTGGATGCTGATTAGGCAGAGCGTGCATGATCCTATATTGCCCATTAATATTGAGAGCGACAGAGCCGGCGGCGTCCTTTTCGCAGTTAAGAAGTTATATAGGATTTTAAAAAAACATAAAGATTTGGATTTGAATGTTTTAAAATCTTATATAGCCGATCAAAAATCAAAAAGGAAATAAATTTTTTAATTCAGGAGTAATAGATGGATATAACTTTAAAATCAATTAACGCGATAAGAATTTTATCAGCGGAAGCGATCCAAAAGGCTAACAGCGGACATCCGGGATTGCCTTTGGGCGTCGCGCCTATGGCTTACGAATTATGGGCTAACCATATGACGCACAATCCCAAAAACCCTAAATTCTTTAACCGCGACAGATTCGTTCTTTCCGCTGGACACGGCTCAATGCTTTTGTATTCCTTACTGCACCTGTTTGGCTACGGGCTTGACATCGAAGAGCTGAAAAATTTTCGTCAACTAAACTCAAAGACGCCCGGGCACCCCGAATACGGCCACACGGTAGGCGTAGAAACTACGACAGGCCCTCTAGGCCAGGGCGTAGCCAACGCGGTTGGTATGGCGATAGCGGAATCCATGCTTGCGGCGCGCTTTAATAAATACGGCTTTAACATCGTTGACCACTACACCTATGTAATTGCGGGCGACGGCTGCATGATGGAAGGCATAGAATCCGAAGCCGCTTCTTTAGCGGGAACTTTGAAATTAGGCAAATTAATCGTTTTATACGACAGCAATAATATCTCTATAGAAGGCAATACCGATATAGCGTTTACCGAAGACGTCGCAGCCCGCCATAAAGCGCAAGGCTGGGACATTCAATACGTAAACGACGGCAACAACCTTGAAGAAATAGCCAAGGCTATAGAAGCCGCAAAAGCCGTTAAGGACAAGCCTTCGTTTATAGTGGTAAAAACCCAAATCGGTTACGGCAGCCCCCTTGCCGGATGCGCCGATTGCCACGGCTCTCCTTTGGGCGCGGAAAATCTTAAAAAGACCAAGGAAAACTTGGGCTGGAATTATGAGCCTTTCGAGGTGCCCCAAGAGGTTTACGAGCATTATAAACAGCTGGCTAAGCGCGGCGAAGAGGCCGAAGAGCAATGGAATAAGCTTTTGGAGAAATATAAAGAACAATACCCTCAAGACTATCAAGCGTTTATCGATGCGGTTGAAAACAAAATTCCCGATCTTGAAAATATAGAAAGCTTATGGGAATTTGCCGACAAGCCGGACGCCACCAGAAACACAAGCGGGATAGTTTTAAACAAGCTGGCGGATATATTGCCTAACCTTGTTGGCGGCTCGGCGGATTTGGCGCCTTCCACCAAGACATATCTAAAAAACAAAGGATCTTATTCGGCCGAAAACCGCGCGGGCAGAAATCTGCACTTTGGCGTAAGAGAGCACGCAATGGCCGCAATCAGCAACGGCATGTATTTGCACGGCGGACTAAACGTATTCTGCTCTACCTTCTTTGTGTTCTCCGATTATATGAAGAACTCAATAAGATTGTCCGCTCTTATGAATATTCCGGTTATTTACGTGTTGACGCATGACAGCATAGGCGTAGGCGAGGACGGACCTACCCATCAACCCGTAGAACATCTCATCGCATTGAGAGCTATCCCCAATCTTAAAGTATATCGTCCCGCTGACGGTCTGGAAACAACGGCGGCTTATGTCAGCGCGCTAAAAGACAAGAGCCCTACCGCTATAGTCCTGACTCGTCAAAACTTGCCGCAAGTTAGCAAAGACCGGGAAGGCGCGCTAAAGGGCGGTTATATCCTATCAGATTGCGAAGGTAAACCCGATGTGATATTGATGGCTAGCGGCTCCGAAGTCGAAGTTGCCTTAAAAGCCCAAGAACTGTTAAAACAAGAAGGAATCAAAGCGCGCGTTGTTTCTATGCCTTGCATGGAAGTATTTGATTCTCAATCCCAAGAATACAAAGACAGCGTCTTGCCTCCCAATGTTCGCGCAAGAGTTGCGGTAGAAGCCGGCTCAAGTTACAGCTGGTATAAATATACGGGCTTAGACGGCAAGGTTGTATGCATTGATACTTTCGGCGCTTCTGGTCCTGCTAACCTATTGTTTGAGTTATACGGATTTACGCCCCAAAATGTAGCAAGCGCGGCTAAACAAGCGCTAAAAGGCAATTAAGAAAGGATAAAAAACGCCTTTCTTATGACAGAAAGGCGTTTTTTTAATTTTGTTATTTATTTTTGATATTGGATTTAAGATAAGTTATAATATTAATATCTTTGATAAGATAAGCTTATAAAGCGTTTAACTAATAATAATGCTTAGGTTTTAGCGTTTTGTTGACATAAATTTTCGCTAATAATAACATAATGTAAGGGATATTTGTTAAGAGGTTAGGTTCTATGTCAAAATACACCAAGGACGATATTAAAAGAATAGTAAAAGAGCAAGATGTCAAATTTATAAGACTGCAATTTACCGATATATTTGGTTCCTTAAAGAACGTGGCTATAACGCCCAGCCAATTGGATAAAGCGTTGGACAACAAATGCATGTTTGACGGTTCGTCCATAGAGGGCTTTGTCAGGATTGAAGAATCCGATATGAACCTAAGACCTGACCTTGATACTTTTGCGGTCTTTCCTTGGCGCACCCCTCAAGGCAAAGTCGCAAGACTTATTTGCGATGTGTATAAACACGACGGAACGCCTTTTGAAGGCGACCCCAGATATATCCTAAAGCAAGTTATCAAAGATTTAAACCAAATGGGCTATACCGCCAACGTAGGTCCGGAACTGGAATTTTTCTTGTTCCACTTGGACGAAAATCAACAGCCCACGCTAAAGACCAACGACAAAGCGGGATATTTTGACATATCCCCCGCTGATTTGGGAAGCGGCGCGCGCCGCGATATGTGCATAATGCTCGAAGAAATGGGCTTTGAGGTGGAAGCTTCGCACCACGAAGTTGCCAACGCCCAACACGAAATTGACTTCAAATACGCGGACGCTTTGACAACCGCTGATAATATTATCACCTTTAAACTGGTCGTCAAGACTATAGCGCGCTGGCACGGATTGCACGCCACCTTTATGCCTAAGCCTAAACACAATATGGCAGGCAGCGGCATGCACGTAAATATGTCGCTCTTTAAGGACGGCGAAAACGCATTTTATGACGAATCCGACTCTTTAGGCCTTAGCAAGATAGCATATTCGTATATAGCGGGAATAATTGACCATATCAAAGCCATAACAGCCGTAACCAATCCTTTGGTTAACAGCTATAAGAGACTGGTTTCGGGCTTTGAAGCGCCCGTTCATATAGCATGGAGTTTTGCTAACCGCAGCCCTCTTATTAGGATACCTTACGCAAGAGGCACGGGCACCCGCGTAGAGCTACGAAGCCCCGATCCGTCTTGCAATCCTTACTTGGCGCTTGCTTTGTGTATAGCCGCGGGCGCGGACGGCATAAAGCGCGGACTTACTCCTCCGCCTCCCGTAAATTCAAATATTTACCGCATGAGTAAAGAAACCATGAAAACTCATAATATAAAATCTTTGCCCGCTAACTTAGAAGAGGCCATTAGCATAATGGAAAAGGACGAATGGGTAAAGAGCGTGCTTGGCGACCATGTATATAATAAATTCATAGAAGCCAAAAAAGCCGAATGGGACGATTACCGCGCCCAAGTAACCGAATGGGAAATCGCTAATTATCTAGGCAGATATTAAACTATATTTGTGTAAAAAAAGAGTTGACAAAAACACATAAAAATATTAACTTTTGAATGCGCGACCAAATTTACTAGATTTGAGGATTTTATGAAATTCACCAAAATGCACGGGGCGGGCAATGATTATATCTATATAGACGCCCAAAAAGAGAGGATTTTTAATCCTTCTTTGCTGACCCAAAAACTATCGGATAGACATTTTGGGATAGGCAGCGACGGATTAGTTTTGATACATCCTTCCGACAAAGCCGATTTTAGAATGCAGATGTTTAACAGCGACGGAAGCGAAGCCGAGATGTGCGGCAACGCGATAAGGTGCGTCGCGAAATATGTTTATGACAAAAAATTAACCTCAAAAAAGACAATCGCAATTGAAACTTTAAGCGGAATAAAATTCATTGATTTGGTTTTTGACGAGACGGGCAATGTTACAGGCGCGGCGGTGGACATGGGGGCGCCCATATTTGAGCCTAAGCTGATTCCCGTGGATATGGACGGGGACAGAATAGTCAACAGACCGCTGGAAGTGGACGGAAAGACATATTACATAACATGCGTAAGCATGGGCAATCCTCATTGCGCGGTATTCCTGGACGAAATTCAAAGCCTGGATTTAAATTTGCTGGGACCTAAGTTTGAAAATCATAAAGTATTTCCTAGACGAGTTAACGCGGAGTTTGTTAAGGTAATTGATAAAAATAATATAGAATTAAGAGTTTACGAGCGCGGCGCGGGCGAGACCTTGGCTTGCGGCACGGGCGCGTGCGCGGCGGTTGTAGCATCTTATATTAATGGTTATACTAATAACGAAGTAAACGTGAGCTTAAAAGGCGGAATACTGAAGATAAAATACGATAACACGGTTATGATGACCGGAAATGCTGTTACTGTATTTGAAGGAGAGATAGATGTTTGGTATTAATGGTAATTTTTTAAAACTTGCTAATAATTATTTGTTTGCGACTGTAAATAGCAAAGTAAGCGATTACGCGAAAGCGAACCCCGATAAAAAGATTATCAGGCTTGGTATCGGAGATGTGACTTTGCCGCTGCCTTCCAGCGTAGTTGACGCCATGGTTAAGGCCGCTCAAGAAATGGGCAAAGCTGAGACCTTTAGAGGCTATCCCCCTTACGAAGGCTATGACTTTTTATTGAAAGCTATAGTAGAAAACGATTATAAAGCGCGCGGCGTAGATATTTCTACCGACGAGGTGTTTGTCAGCGACGGAGCAAAGAGCGATATAAGCAATATTCTGGATTTGTTTTCGCCCGACAACAGAATCGCCGTTCAAGACCCCGTATATCCCGTATATGTAGATTCCAATGTCATAGACGGAAGAGCGGGACGCGCAAGGCCCGACGGCAGCTATAACAAGGTCATTTATATGCCTTGCGTAGAGTCCAACGGATTTATGCCCGAACTACCCGAGCGCCAACCCGATATTATTTATCTAAACTTCCCCAACAACCCAACGGGCGCGATGGCGGATTATGACACCCTAAAAAAATGGGTAGATTACGCCTTAAAAATCGGCGCGATTATTTTATACGATGGGGCATATGAGGCCTTTATAACCGAAAACAAACCTAGAAGCATCTACGAAATTCCGGACGCAAAATCTTGCGCTATTGAGTTTAGAAGCTATTCCAAGACCGCGGGCTTTACGGGCATGCGATGCGGCTATGTGGTAATACCCAAAGAATTAAAATTCAGCGGCGCGTCGCTAAACGAGCTTTGGTACAGACGCCAATCTACCAAGTTTAACGGCGTTTCTTATGTAACACAAAGAGCAGCCGAAGCCGTTTATTCTCCCGAAGGCAAGCGTCAGATAAAAGAAAACATTAATTACTATTTGGAAAACGCTAAGATAATCAAGCAAGGCTTTGAAGAAATCGGGCTTAAAGCATACGGCGGCGTGAACTCGCCTTATATTTGGCTAAAGACGCCCGAAAAATACGGTTCTTGGGAATTCTTTGATTATCTATTAAGAAAAGTCCAAATCGTAGGCACTCCCGGCGAAGGCTTCGGCCCTTCCGGCAAAGGCTTTATCAGACTTACGGCGTTTAACACCCGTGAGAACATTTTGGAAGCAGTAGAAAGATTTAAGTCTTTAAAAAGATATTAACATAAATGCATAAATAGATAAGGCATTAAAAAATGCCTTGTCTTTGCTTTTTTGAATAAGGTAAATAACTTAAGGAGTAAGAGATGTCAATTACAGTTGTCGTGGGAACGCAGTGGGGCGATGAAGGCAAGGGCAAAATGGTTGATTACTTTGCCCAGACGGCTGATTTATGCGTAAGATTCCAGGGCGGAGATAACGCAGGGCACACGGTAGCCAACGAATACGGCGTATTTAAATTGCACTTGATTCCGTGCGGTATATTTTACCCTAACTGCGCCAATCTAATAGGCACAGGCACCGTGGTTAATCCCGATGAACTCTTAAAAGAAATCAATGAGTTAAAATCAAGCGGAATAAGCCTTGATAAGTTATATATATCCGAAAAAGCCAACGTGCTTATGCCTTACCATGTAGATATAGACGGCTTTATGGAAAAAAATTCGGGCGTAAGCATAGGCACTACAAAAAGGGGCATCGGTCCGGCTTACGCGGGCAAGGCAATGAGAACCAATTTAAGATTTGAGGACTTAGGCGACAACGATTATCTAAGAGAACGCCTCAAAAAAGTCTTGCCTTTTATTAACGCCCAAGTAACCTTTTTAGGCGGCAAACCCTATAATGCCGACGAATTGGCAGAAAAGTGCTCTTATTGGTATCAAGAACTTAAGCCCTACATAGTTAATCCTATAAGCCTTATCCAAGAATACAAAAAACAGGGCAAAAAGATATTATTCGAAGGCCAGCTTGGCGTAATGAAAGACTTGGATTTGGGTATTTATCCTTACGTTACTTCTTCCCATCCTATCGCGGCTTACGCGGCGGTTTCAGGCGGATTTTCGCCTAAGGAATTAGACGAAATCGTAGGCGTAGCAAAGGCGTTTTCTTCCGCGGTGGGCGACGGACCTTTCCCTACCGAGATGTCAGACGAAGAAGCGGCGACATTGAGAGGAAGCGGCGAAAACATCGACGACGAATTTGGCGCAAGAACGGGCAGAGCTAGGCGCATAGGCTGGCTTGACTTGATGGTGCTAAAATATGCCGTGCAAGTTAACGGTCTTACCTCGATAGCTCTAAACAAAGTTGATAAACTGGATTCCCTAAAAGAAATAAAGGTTTGCGTAGGCTACGAGCTCGACGGCAAGGTATTGGAATACATGCCTAACAGCCGCGACTTATACAGGGTTAAGCCTATATATAAAGCGCTAAAAGGCTGGAATCAATCCACCAGAGGCTGCAAGCGCATCCAAGACCTACCTAAAGAAGCAAAAGACTTCTTAAAATTCATCGAAGACAGCACCGGCGTTCCTATCAAATATGTCGGCATGGGCCCGGACAGAAAAGATATAATTTTGTAAGATTTTTCAAATAGGCGAAATTTTACGAACCGATACATTAAAATGTATCGGTTTTTTTATTGTATTTATATAGACATATCAACTATTTTGGTTAAAAAATATGTTCGCTTATGTTATACT
>DATCJN010000039.1:0-1794 GCA_036562755.1 Clostridia bacterium
CCGGTAGGGCCTATTGGACCGACGGGGCCGGTAGGACCTGTTGAGCCTGTAGGGCCTGTGGCGCCAGCAATACCCATGGGGCCCATGGGACCGGTAGGACCTGTTGGGCCTTGAAAGCCTTGCGGTCCTTGGGGGCCTTGAGGACCTTGCGGACCTCGGCAAACGCATATATCTTTACCGCATCTATGGTGTTTATCAAACATAAAACAACGCTCAAAATAAAAATATTAAGCGCAATTAGCGCCCTAGTTCAATATATGAAATTTTATGGTAATTTGATAATTAAAAACAAATAGACGTGATATAATGAAACTATCTTTATATATAGGTAATTTTTATGGAAATCAAAACAGCTTCAAAAAGAGATTTAAAAGGGCTTTTGGAGCTTTATTGTCATCTCAATATGGAAAGCGCTCCCGCGATAGATAAAAAAATTAAAAAACTATGGAATAAGATATTAAAAAGCGGCTATCAGCAAATACTCGTCGGACATTATGATAATAAAATAGTATCCTCTTGCGTTCTTATAATCGTAGATAATCTTACCCGCGACCAGCGCCCTTACGCCATAATCGAAAACGTCGTAACGCACAAAGATTATAGAAATCGCGGTTTCGCAACTGCCATATTAAACCGCGCAATACAGATAGCCAAATCTAAAAATTGTTATAAAATAATGCTCTCGACCAGTTCCAAGTTAGAATCCACATTGCGATTTTATGAAAACGCCGGTTTTAACAGCCGCGATAAAACGGCTTTTGTTATGTGGTTATAAAGATTTTTTTGATTTTGACTTGAGCGTATTATTTTGATAAAATTAATATGTAAAAATAACGTAAGAGAGTGGAAATGATGAAAGAAAAACTGGAATGCCCTATTTGCGGCGAGCCTACAAGAGTGTATATGGGAAACGCGAGAAAGGACAAGCTTTGCGGAAAGCACGCTGATATGTTAAAAGCGGGCGAAATTTATCAAAAAGACGAGTTTTTCTATGACGCCAAAACCAATAAAGTTTTGAATAAGGATTTTAAATATACCGAACTTCCGACAGAAGGGTTTTCTAACTGCGTTATTTGCAACGAAAAAACCGAAGGATACGCTTTTTGCAAAAAATGTTTTAAACAATACTCCAAAGACGAGCTGTTGAATATCTTAAACGAAAAACCTAAGCAAGAAAAAACCTTAGAATACAATAACGAAAATAACGGCGTCGTAATTATCAATGAAAACAATAAAAACCGCTGTCTTACTTGCGGCAAAAATACGGACGGTTTGCTCTTTTGCGGATCGTGTTATTACAAGTTTAAAGACAAGGCTTTGCTGTTTAAGATAACCAATTGTTCCCAAGTCGAGTTATTGGACGAAGACTACGAGGGCAGATACACTTGCAAAGACGGACATGTCGTAAAAAGCAAATCGGAAAGGGATATAGATAATTATTTGTTCGAACACAACATATCGCACGCTTATGAAAAAGAGCTGCCCTACGGCGCGAACGAAAGCGAGATTTTGCACCCCGACTTTTACTTGCCTAATTATCTGGGCGAAGGCAAGCATGTTTATATAGAGCACTGGGGATATAATGAAAACAATGTCCAATACACCAAGGCCAAGAACTTTAAAATGCCTATATATAAAAAATTAGGAATTACGCTAATATGCACCTATGAAAAAAGCGATTCGGGCAAAATTGACAGCGTCTTAGATAGAAAGTTAAACAAAGCATTTATAAAAGAAGGCCAAATCAACTTTGAAGAATAAAAATTACGCCGCTTATTGAAGCGGCGTTTTGTT
>DATCJN010000040.1:0-63732 GCA_036562755.1 Clostridia bacterium
CCCTTTATCCGCGCTATAGACGAATACGAACTTATAAAAGAAGGCGACAAGATAGCCGTTTGCATTTCGGGCGGCAAGGATTCCTTTTTGATGGCCAAATGCTTTCAAGAACTAAAGCGTAGAAGCCCCGTTAAGTTTGAGGCAGAATTTTTGGTAATGAATCCCGGATATTCTCCCGAAAGCATGGATTTAATTTACCAAAACGCACGGCTTATGAACATTCCGATAACGGTATTTGAGACCAACATCTTTGAAGTAGTCGACCAGGCGGGCGGCTCGCCTTGCTATCTATGCGCAAGAATGAGACGCGGATATCTATATAAAAACGCGCAAAACCTGGGTTGCAACAAAATAGCGCTCGCGCACCATATGGACGACGCCATAGAAACGGTCTTAATGAGCATGTTTTACGGCTCGGAATTTAAGACTATGATGCCCAAGCTAAAGAGCGCAAATTTTAAGGGAATGGAATTAATCCGCCCTATGTATATGATAAGAGAAAAATATGTCAAGGCGTGGGCTAGGTATAACGGACTTGAGTTTTTAAGGTGCGCGTGCAAGATTACCCAAAGATACGCTGATAACCAAAAGTCCAGCAAACGCTTTGAAATAAAAGAGTTAATCGCTTCTTTGGAAAAAGAAAATCCCGATATACCGCATAACATTTTTAATAGCATGCACAACGTTAACTTAGACACCGTGATAGCTTACCGCCAAGGCGGCAAAAAGCATAATTTTTTGGACGACTACGACAAAAGCGAAGTTTACGATGAATAGACTGAAACTTTTGCGTTTTGTGATATAATTGATTTATGCCTTTTGATTTTAAAAAAGAATTTAAAAATTTATATTCGCCCTCCGATAAGCCCGAAATTATCCTGGTTCCGCCTATGAACTTTTTGGCCGTATATGGCAAGGGCGATCCAAACCGGGAAGGCGGAGAATATAAACAGGCTGTGGAACTGCTATACGGCGCAGCTTATACTATCAAGACCAGCCCTAAAAATAACTATAATATAGAAGGGTTTTTTGACTATGTCGTGCCTCCCTTAGAGGGATTATGGCAAAGTCCAAACGCTGACTTGGTTAATAAAGACGAATTAAGCTGGATTTCGCTGATAAGGCTTCCCAATTTTGTCAAGGAAAGCGACATTCAACGGGCAAAAGCGTTTGCCGCCCAAAAGAAGAAAAAGGATTTTTCATCGGTCGAGTTTTTTTGCTATGACGAAGGATTGTGCGTTCAATGCCTGCATATAGGCCCCTACGACGACGAGCCGCAGACTATTGAAAAAATGAAAACCTTTGCTAAAGAGCAGGGTTATATAATAGACATAACTCCTGCCAGATACCACCACGAAATTTACTTAAGCAACCCAAATAATACCGAACCTTCCAAATTAAAAACAATTATAAAGCTTCCTATAAAAAAATCTATTTAGCAAGTTTTTTAAAACTTGCTTTTTTTATTTATCATACTAAAATATTTTTTTATAGAATTTGCAATACCTTATCAAAAGTGCTATTATTATATAAATTATTATTTTTAGGGTTTATGTCTATGAGCCTAAACTTTAGCGACCGCATCCAGAATATGGCGGGCACGGCCACCAGAGAAATTCTTAAACTTACGGCCAATCCTGAAATAATTTCGTTCGCGGGAGGGCTGCCCGCAAGCCAATGCCTGCCCGTTCAAGAAGTAGCCCGGATTACGCAAGAATTATTATCAAGCGACGACGCAATAAAAATATTGCAATACGGCACCACGCAAGGAACTTACCGCTTAAGAGAGCTTTGCGCGGACTATGTAAAGACTTTTGGAATCAACAACGCTTCCCCCGAGGAAATCTTAATCGTAAGCGGCGGCCAGCAAGGAATAGACCTTGCATGCAGAGCGTTTCTGAACAAGGGCGATACCGTTTTGGTGGAATCGCCTACATATCTGGCGTTTTTGCAAATAGCGGCGGCTTATGAAGTCAATATAATAGGCGTAAACTCTGTCGCAGACGGATTGGATACTGAAGACCTAGAAAGAAAGATAAAACAATACTCGCCTAAACTTATCTATCTGGTGCCCACTTTCTCCAACCCCACGGGCAAGACCTATCCATTGGAAAAGAGAAAGCAAATAGCCCAGATAACCCAAAAATATAATGTAATATTAGTTGAGGACGATCCTTACAGCAAGCTAAGGTTTGACGGCGAGGATGTGCCCTCAATAAAAAGCGTGGGCGGCGATAATATAATCTTTATAACCAGTTTTTCTAAGATAATCTCGCCGGGGCTTAGAATAGGTTTGGCCGTTTCAAGCGCGCCTATCATTCAGCAGATGGAAAAATGCAAGCAGGGCGCGGACGTGCATACCTCGCACTTAAGCCAAGCGATAGTAAAAGAGTTCTTAAAGCGCGATTTAATTAAAAATCAAATAGAAAAGGTAAAACCTATATATAAATCCAAAAAAGAATTAATGGAACAAGCGCTTGAAAAATATATGCCCCAAGAATTAGAATTTACCCGTCCCGAAGGCGGCATGTTTATATGGGGCGAGTTTAAGGCGGAGATAAACACCCACGCTTTGTTCACTAAAGCAATAGAAAGAAAGGCGGCTTATGTTTACGGGCATGTTTTTTATCCGCAAAACCAGGGATATAATACTTTAAGACTTAATTTCTCCAACGCCACGCCGGAGCAAATCGACAGAGGCATAAAGGCGCTTGGGGATATGTTTAAAGAAGAATTAATAAAAAAATAAAACAGGACAAAAGACTATGGCAAGAAATGTAATGGACATCCTGCGCGAGCGGGGTTTTATCAAACAAACTATTTACGAAGACGAATTATATAAAAAATTGGATCAAGAGTCCGTAGTATTTTATATCGGCTTTGATCCTACGGCGGACAGTTTGCACATCGGCCATTATATTCCCATTATGGCCATGGCGCACATGCAAAGGGCGGGACATAAGCCTATTGCCTTAATCGGCGGCGGAACGGCAATGATTGGCGACCCTTCGGGCAGATCGGACTTGAGAACGATGATGACTAAGGAGACAATCGAGCATAACTCCAATAAGTTCAAAGTCCAGATGCAGCGCTTTATAAATTTTGAAGGCGAAAACAAAGCGATTTTGCTCAACAACGCCGATTGGCTATTAAATCTAAATTATATCGAGTTTATAAGAGACATAGGCGTGCATTTTTCTGTCAACAAAATGCTAACCGCCGAATGCTTTAAAATCCGCATGGAAACGGGTTTAACTTTTTTAGAATTTAACTACATGCCTATGCAGGCATATGACTTTTTGTTTTTGAATAGAAATTACAACTGCTCGCTGCAGTTAGGCGGCAACGACCAGTGGTCCAATATGCTGGCAGGCGTGGATTTAATCCGCCGCAAAGAGCAAAAAGACGCTTTCTGCATGACCTTTACCCTGCTTGAAACCTCCGAAGGCAAGAAGATGGGCAAGACGGCTAAAGGCGCTTTATGGCTTGACAAAGACAAGACTTCCCCTTACGACTTCTATCAATACTTTAGAAATGTCGAGGATCAAAAGGTCAAAGAGTGTTTGTGTCTGTTGACCTTTATGGATATGGCTGAAATCAACGAGCTTACCAAATACCAAGACGAGCGAATAAATACCGCTAAAGAGCGGCTCGCTTACGAGGTAACACGCCTGGTACACGGCAAAGAAGAGGCGGACAAGGCGCGCGAAATGGCGCTGGCTGCGTTTGCGGGCGCGTCCGATAATTTACCCACCCAAACCGTAAAAGCCGACCTCAATATGCCGGTAGTGGATATCATGGTTTTAGCGGGCGTGGCAGATTCTAAGAGCCAGGCAAGAAGGCTGATCGAAGGCGGCGGCGTAAGCATTGACGAAGCCAAAGTTGAATCAGTCGAAGACCTGTTGTCCAAATACTCAAGCTCAAAAGAGTTTGTGCTGCACAAAGGTAAGAAGGTTCATATCAAGGTCGTTTTGGATGAATGAGTACCTAACCATAGGTTCGCTTGCACAGACAGAGATTGTTATTAATAAATCGCGCTTTTTAGCGAAAGCGTATCCCGTAAAGAGCTGGGAACACGCTTGCGAAATTTTAAAAGACTTAAAAAAGACATATTGGGACGCTACCCATGTTTGCTACGGCTGCGTAGCGGACAAACTAGGCAACAATATGCGCTTTTCGGACGACGGCGAGCCTGCGGGTACGGCGGGCAAGCCTATCCTGGACGTGATAAGACAAAAAAATTTAAGACAGGTCTTGGTCGCCGTTATCAGATATTTCGGAGGCATAAAGCTAGGCGCCGGCGGTCTTGTGCGCGCGTATTCCAAAGCCGCTAGCGAAGTTTTAAAAACTGCGGATATCGTTACGATTAAGCCCAAGACCGGCGTAACTTTTGCGGTAAGCTACCCTGATTTAAGCAAAATAGAATATTTGTTGCAAAACGAGAACATAGAATTGATCAACAAAGAATGGGGCGAGAATGTAAAGGTTGAGCTGAATGTAGTTTCGGACTACGTAAATGAATTTTTGAATAGTCTAAAAAACGCCCTTGGAATATACGACTGTGATATTATTTTAAAAGAAGGTGTATAAAAAAATGGAAATCATCAAAACACAAAATCCAAAACCCAAGCCTACAGGCAAGATAAAGTTTGGAACAGTGTTTACCGACCACATGTTTGTCGCCAAATATTCCAAAGACAAGGGCTGGCACGACGAAAAGATTATACCCTATCAACCTTTTGTTTTGGAGCCTTCAGCCTCCATATTCCACTACGGACAAGGCGTGTTTGAGGGTCTAAAGGCATATAAAAACAAAAAAGGCGAGATTTTGATGTTTAGGCCTTTGGAAAACTTCAAAAGAATGAATTCTTCCAATGAACGCATGATGATTCCGCCCATAGACGAAGAAAAAATGCTCCAAAACCTAGTGGAACTGGTGCGTCTTGAAAAAGACTGGATTCCTACGGGAGAGGGCGAATCCTTGTATATCCGCCCCGCTATTATAGCAAACGACAACTGCTTAGGCGTGCATACAGCGGAAAATTATATAATGTTTATTATTCTATCGCCCGTAGGAGCGTATTACGCGCATGGGCTTGCGCCCGTCAGACTATATGTCGAAGAATTTTATGTGCGCGCGGCAAAGGGCGGCACGGGACATTATAAATTTATAGGCAATTACGCCGCAAGCCTAAAGGCAAGCGACAAAGCCGAAAAACTGGGTTACGACCAGGTATTATGGCTGGACGCCCAATACAAAAAATATGTCGAAGAAGTCGGCAGCATGAATATCTTCTTCGTAAAAAACGGCGAGGTTATCACGCCTTCGCTTGGCGGCAGCATCTTGCCCGGTATTACCAGAATGTCCGTAATCGAGCTTTTGAGATATAAAGGCTACAAGGTTACCGAAAGACTTATAGATATAGAAGAAGTCATTGAGGGCATTAAGAGCGGCGAAATTACCGAATGCTTCGGAACGGGCACGGCCGCGGTAATATCTCCCGTCGGCGTCATCGGTTACGAAGGCCAGGATTATACCATCGGCGACGGCAATACGGGCAAGATCACCATGGATACTTATAAGAGCCTGACGGCAATCCAATACGGCGAAGCACCCGATATATTTAACTGGGTATATAAAGTTGAATAAAACATGAGCGCCCCGCAAAATGGGCGCTTTTTTTTAATCTTATTTTCTATTTCATTATAAGATAACGCATACGATCATTTTATCTATTTTTATTTTAATTTTATAATTTTAGTTTTTTATTCCAACGTTGGAAAAATTTTTACATTGAAATTTTGTATTTTTTCATATATCCTTTAATTGAAAAAAAATAGGCGAGGGATATAATATGAAAAGGATATTAGTTTTTTTGTGTGTTTTTTTAGCGTTTACTTCTGTTGTGTTCTTTGGTTGCGATTCCAAAACTCAAACCATACCTACGGATCTAATTGAGAACGACAGCAACGAAAGCGGCAATGAAAGCAAAAACGAGACGATCGATATAGGCGGCGATGATTTTTCTCAAGAGCCTAGCGCGCCCGCATTGATATTGAGCCAATATAAAGTTCAAGCCACGACAACTGTCAACATAAGGGCTGACGCATCGACCGGCGCGCAAGTTTTGGGACAGCTTAAAAACTTTGACACATTGCCTTTGATCGCTAAAACGGGTAATTGGTATCAAGTATATTACAACCAAAAGCCCGCGTATGTGTCGGCGTCTTACGCCAATGTAGTGCAATGGAACAACCATACCGAACAGTTGGTCACGGGCTTAGAAGTTCAGGCTTTGACTTCAGTTAATATTAGACAAGAGCCTTCGACTTTGAGCGCGGTTTTGGGCAAGCTCAATAGGCTGGAACACTTGCCTTTGGTAGAACAATACTCTTCAAAGTGGTATAAGGTTTTATTTCAAGGCCAAGAAGCCTTTGTCAGCGCCGAATATACAAGGATTTTCGACCCCGAAAAAGCCGACGCTCTAGTCCAAAACATAATCGCGGAAGGCAAAAAGGTTTTGGGAGTGCCTTATGAATTCGGAGCGCAAAGGCTGTTGTATGACGGCAAAATTAATTCCAAGTTTACGGGCAAAACCTTTGACTGCTCCTCTTTCGTGCAATACGCTTACTACAAGGGCGCCGGAATTGTCCTAAAGGAAACTTCAAGAAGCCAAAGCCAAGAAGGCATATTAATTAATGAAGACGAACTCCAGGCGGGAGATTTAATCTTCATGTGGAGCTCGGCAAGAAGATACAACACCGGTCTAGAGCGCATTGGCCATGTGGTAATATACATTGGCGACAATAAAATATTACATACCTGGGGCACGGGCGGCGTAAGAATTCAAGAATATTCGGAAGGCTGGAGAGAAAGATTTATCTTAGCGCGCAGAATGATATAAAGCATATAAAGTATAATAATCACCATTAGAGCAAAAGATTATTTGACTTATATTCTATTATCGGCTATATATATTATGCTATACATAATAAAAAAGGAGCAAAAGACATGGATGCAATAGAGGCAATAAAAACGAGAAAGAGCGTGCGAAATTTTTCATCAAGACCCATACCTAATACTATTATTTATGATATCATAGATTGCGCTCGACTTGCTCCAAGCGCAAAAAACCTTCAGCCTTGGCGTTTTGTAGTCGTAACCGACCAAAGAATGAAACAAGCTATTGCCACGATTACCGATTACGGCAAATTCTTGGAAAAAGCGCCAGCTATAATCGCGGTCTTTTGCTCAGAAACTAAATACATGGTCGAAGACGGATGCGCGGCGACTCAAAACATCTTGCTTGCCGCTACCGCGCACGGACTGGGCTCTTGTTGGGTAGCCGGACATAATAAACATTATGAAAAAAGCGTGGGTATTTTGCTGAACGCGCCCAAAGATATGAGGCTTATATCTTTGGTCGCGCTAGGCTATCACGACAATACTATAGGCAGAGTCAAAAAGCGCAACGTCGAAGACGTATTATTTTACGAGCATTTTTAAACAATAATAGTAAAATCTTTGATAAAAAGTCTTTGATAGATTAACACAAATTTGTATCATATTTTTGACAAATTTGTGCTTTTTTGCCGACAATTATTTTATTAAATGGTTATTATTCTTTACAGTTTATAATTGTTATGCTATAATAACTTGCGTTAATTCGTTGGAAACGAAAAAATTTTACTTATGGAGAAAGGGTGGTTATGGAAAAAGCGTTTGCGAAAAACTTAAGAGCGCTTCGCAAAGAGCGCAAGTTAAGTCAACAAAAGCTTGCAAGCCAAGTAGGCGTAACACAACAATGCGTAAGCGAATGGGAAAAAGGCAAGATTGAGCCTACTATGTCTCCTCTTTGGAGATTGGCTGATGTTTTTGATATCAGCATTGACGAACTGATTGGCCGCAAGGAATTGATTTAACAAAATTAAAAGACGGTTCTAAACCGTCTTTTTTTTATAATCGGATTTATTTTTAAGACAACATCACATTAATATGAACAAATAGTCTTTAAAAATCATATCTTATTATAATTTTATCGTTGACAAAAGAACTCTTTTTATGATATTATCTTTGATAAATATATTCTGACAATGACCGGAACAAGTAAGTTAATTTGTCGGACTTTGGAGAGAGCTGTCGGAAGGTGCAAGACAGCAAGTCGGAATTAACCGAACTCATCCGCGAGTCATTTGCCCGAAAGGATACCGAGTAGACGCAAACGCTTAACTCCCGTTAAAGAGTTACAACGAGGTTTTGGGTTGCCCCAAAACGAAGTTGAGTGGTACCGTGGCACTGTTCACCTCAAGAAAGTAATTTCTTGAGGTTTTTTTATAATAAGACGGAGAGCTGATAACAATGAGGTTAAAAGGCGCAAAAATTGTTACTGAGAGCTTAATCAACGAAGGCGTGGATACGGTGTTTTGTTATCCAGGCGGATGCGTTTTGGACATTTTTGACGAGCTTTATCAAGTCCAAGACAAAATCAAACAAATTTTAACTTGCCATGAGCAAGGAGCGGTGCACGCCGCGGACGGCTACGCTAGAATCAGCGGAAAAGTAGGCGTGGTCATAGCCACAAGCGGCCCCGGAGCAACCAATCTGGTAACCGGAATTACCAACGCTTATATGGATTCCGTTCCTTTGGTAGCCATTACGGGCAACGTGGCGCTGTCGCTGTTAGGAAGAGACAGTTTTCAAGAGGTGGATATCGCGGGCGTTACCATCCCCGTGACCAAACATAATTACATAGTAAAAGATGTAAAAGAGCTGGGACAGATTATTTCGGACGCTTTTTACATCGCAAAGAGCGGCCGCCCCGGCCCTGTCCTAATCGATATCCCCAAAAATATCCAACAAGCTGAATGCGAATGGGAGCCTATTCCTGTCAGAAGTATTGAGCATAAAAAGCCTAGTTTAGAAAAGGCGCAAGCCGCTATCGATTTAATCAACTCCGCCAAAAAGCCTATGATTTATCTGGGCGGCGGCTGTATTGCAAGCGGCGCGCACGAACAGGTGCTAAAACTTGCCGAAAAAATAGACGCGCCCGTAGCGTGTTCTTTGATGGGTTTAGGAGGCTTCCCCGCCTCTCACCCGCTCTTTATGGGTATGATAGGCATGCACGGCCACGCCAACGTCAACTTTAGCGTTCAAGAATGCGATACTTTAATCGCTCTGGGCGCAAGATTTTCGGACAGAGTGGCAACCGATCGCAACAAATTTGTAAAAGGCAAGGTCGTCCACATCGACATCGACAACGCGGAAATTAATAAAAATGTAAATGTCGATGCTTATATCTTAGGCGACCTTAAGACAGTCTTGGAAGCTATTTTGCCATATATAAATGAAAGCAAAAAGCCCGAATGGGTTTCCAGATGCGAAGAGCTAAAGAGAACCAAGGTTCTAAAAGAGACCGCGCATAAGGTAAGCCCCAGAGAAATCCTAAGAAGCATAAGCAAGCACACGCCGGACGACCAGATAATCGTAACCGATGTCGGTCAGCACCAAATGTGGACTGCTCAAACTTGCGCTTTTGAAAAGCCCCGCACCTTTGTAACCAGCGGCGGATTAGGAACTATGGGCTTTGGAATGGGCGCGGCGGTAGGCAGCGCGGTTGCCTCAAAAAGAAGGGTAGCTTTAGTTACGGGCGACGGCTCGTTCCATATGAACTTTAACGAAGTGGTAACCGCGGTCGTTAACAACCTGCCCATTGCCATATTTGTTATGAACAACAATACCTTGGGCATGGTCAGACAGTGGCAAAAATTGTTCTATAAACGCCGCTTCTCCTGCACCACGCTCAACAGGCCTACCAATTACGAATATTTAGCCAAGGCGTTTGGCGCGGATTACCTTGAGATAGACGAAAACAGCGAGATAGACGAAGTCGTCAAACAAGCGGTCAATTGCACAAAACCCGTTATAGTCAATTGCAAGATAGGAATCGACGAAAACGTATTGCCTATGATTCCTTCGGGCAAGAGCGTAAGCGATATGATTACGGAAATGGGAGAATAATCAAATGGGCGAGAATTTGCACATTATTTCGGCGCTAGTAGCCAACAAATCGGGCGTTTTGAACAGGGTTTCGGGTCTGTTTTCAAAACGCGGATATAACATAGAAAGTCTTTCGGTAGCCTTTACCGAGGACCGCAATTATTCGCGCATGACCATAGTGGTTAACGGCGACGACTATGTCCTAGAGCAAATAACCAAGCAGCTGGCTAAATTGGTAGACGTAAAATATGTGATGCAGTTAAACCCCGACAGGTCAGTCCATAGAGAGCTGTTGCTCGTAAAAATAAAAGCCACGCCTCAACAACGCGCGGAAATTGAATCCACTATAAGACTATATAAGGCAAAGGCGGTTGATTTGTCGCCTAACTCAATGATTATTGAGCTTACCGGCGAAAGCAATAAGATAGACGGATTTTTGCAAGTCATCGGCGAATACGGAATCATAGAAATGGCAAGAACCGGTTTAACCGCTTTGCACCGCGGCTCTCAAAGCATTAAAGAATTGGGAGAGTATGAAGGAGAATAAGATATAAAATGAAAAAGGTTTTCAAAGGTTATGATAAAGCTCCTCAAAGAAGTTTGTTTAAGGCTTTGGGCGTAACGGATTCCGAACTTGAAAAACCGTTAATTGCCGTAGTTTGCGCTCATAGCGAGATTGTTCCCGGACATACGCATCTAAACGCAATAGCCGAAGCCGTTAAGGCAGGCATATACGCCGCGGGCGGAACGCCTTTTGTAGTCCCCTGCATCGGCGTATGCGATGGTATAGCTATGGGCCACATCGGCATGAAATATTCCCTGCCTTCCCGCGAAATTATTGCGGATTCCGTAGAGACAATGGCTATGGCTCACGGCTTTGACGGAATGGTTTTAATTCCCAACTGCGACAAAATTGTTCCGGGCATGATTATGGGCGCGGCTAGAGTTAATATTCCCACAATGGTAATCAGCGGCGGCGCGATGCTTCCCGGTTGTTCCTCAAAAGGCAAGACCTTGTCGCTAACCTCGGTTTTTGAGGGCGTAGGCGCATATAAAGCGGGAAAGATGTCTTTAGACGAATTGACCGACATAGAAAACAACGCTTGCCCTTCATGCGGCTCGTGCGCGGGCATGTTTACGGCCAACAGCATGAATTGCGTAACCGAAGCGCTGGGCATTGCCCTGCCCGGCAACGGCACAATCCCCGCCGTTTACTCAGAAAGACTAAGACTTGCCAAACAGACGGGCGAACAAATAGTCAAATTAGTAGAAAAAAATATTAAAATCCGCGATATAATCACCGAGGACGCTATTCACAACGCGCTTTCGCTGGATATGGCGCTGGGCTGCTCCTCTAACACGGTGTTGCACCTGGCCGCTATCGCGTCCGAGTGCGATATAGATTTTAATTTAGAAATTGTTGATAAAATAAGCGCCGTTACTCCCAACCTTTGCAAGCTGATGCCGGCTTCCGACATAGCTATTATAGACTTATATCTTGCGGGCGGCATAATGGCGGTATTAAAAGAATTATCCAAAGTCAAGGTCAATAACGAATCCTTAATTAAAGGAAAAGCTCTAACCGTAACGGGAAAAGGACTGGAAGAAAGCTTCAAAAACGCGGTTATCAGAAACCCGGAAGTTATCAGAACGCTAGAAAACGCTTATTCTTCAACAGGCGGAATCAAGGTTTTATGGGGCAATATCGCCCAAGAAGGCGCAGTCGTCAAAAAATCGGCCGTAGCTCCCGAAATGATGGTTCATTCCGGTCCTGCCAGAGTGTTTGACAGCGAGGATGAAGCGTCCGAAGCTATTTTGGGCGGCAAAATCAAAAAAGGCGATGTCGTCGTTATAAGATACGAAGGCCCCAAGGGCGGCCCCGGCATGAGAGAGATGTTATCGCCTACCGCTACTTTAGCGGGAATGGGACTGGATAAAGATGTCGCGCTTATTACCGACGGAAGATTTAGCGGAGCTACAAGAGGCGCGTCTATTGGACACGTCAGCCCCGAAGCAATGGCGGGCGGAAACATAGCCCTTATTCAAGAAGGCGACATAATTAATATAGACATAGAAAAAGGCAAGCTTGATGTTCAAGTAAGCCCCGAAGAACTTCAAGAAAGGGCGAAAAACTGGAAGCCTAAGACCTTGCAATTATCGGGTTATTTGCAAAGATATTCCGAACTTGTAACCAGCGCGTCCAAGGGCGCGATATTAAAAAAGAAGTTTTAAAAATAAAATCAAAATCATAAAGTAAATAACTATCATTAAATCATAAGGGTATTAATATGAGAAGAATTAAGATATTCGATACTACCTTAAGAGACGGCGAGCAATCGCCCGGTTGCAGCATGCACATAAACGAAAAAATCGAAATCGCGCTCCAGCTTGAAAAACTGGGCGTGGATATCATTGAAGCGGGTTTTGCGGTTTCGTCCGAGGGCGATTTTAAATCCGTTCAAGCGGTTGCCCAAGCGGTCAAAAACTGCACGATAGCGTCTTTATCCCGCTGCGTCAAAGGAGATATTGACGCTTCCTACAACGCGCTAAAAGACGCCGCTTCGCCCAGGCTGCACTTGTTCTTGGCTACCTCGCCTTTACATATGCAATACAAACTCAAAATGACGCCCGAGCAAGTTCTGGAGAGAATAGAAGAATCGGTCAAATACGCCAAGACTCTGGTTAGCGATATAGAATTTTCGGCAGAAGACGCGGCCCGAAGCGACCCTGAGTTTTTGGCTAAGGCGTTTAGCGTGGCTATAAAGAGCGGCGCTACCGTTATCAACGTGCCCGACACCGTCGGATATTCCACTCCTCAAGAGATGAAAGAATTGGTAGAATATCTAATCAAACACACCGACGGCATCGAAAAAGTAGATATTTCGGCGCACAACCACAACGACCTAGGCCTTGCCTGCGCAAACTCTTTGGCCATGGTTTTAGCGGGAGCGTCCCAAATAGAATGCACCATAAACGGCATAGGCGAAAGAGCGGGCAATACCAGTCTGGAAGAAGTGGTAATGGCGATAAAGACCAGAGAAAGTTTTTACAACGCCTATACCAAAATCAATACCAAAGAAATTTACCGCACGTCCAGGCTTGTGTCCAATATCATAGGCGTGCCCATTCCGCCTACCAAACCCATCGTGGGCGCCAACGCGTTCGCGCATGAAAGCGGTGTTCACCAACACGCCGTATTGTCCAATCCTTTGACATACGAAATCATTCGTCCCGAAGACGTGGGCGTGCCTCAAAACAAGATAGTTTTGGGCAAGCACAGCGGCAGACACGCGTTTGTGGAACACTTAAAGGCGGCGGGCTATGATTTATCGCCCGAAGAAATTGAGGAATACTTCGCCAAATTTAAGGCGTTGGCTGACAAGAAAAAGTATGTTTCCCATAAAGACATAGAAGCGCTTATGACAGGCGCTACCAAGAATATCGTCGCCGAATACGAGCTGGTGGATTTCAATATGACCAGCGGCAAAAACAACAAAGCCGCAGCGACTATTACCATAAAGACACCTCAAGGTTTGGCAACAGCCACCGAATCGGGCAACGGTCCCGTAGACAGCGCGTATTTGGCCATAAAAAAGGCTCTTAAAAAAGACGTAGTGCTGTTTGATTTTCATATCAATTCCATAACAGAAGGTCAGGACGCCTTGGGAGAAGCTACCGTCAAACTAAGCCTTAACGGCAACACCGCGACGGGCAGGGGCGTTTCCACCGACGTATTAGAAGCGGCGATTTTGGCGTTTATAGACGGAATAAATAAATTGCAGGATTAAACTATGGAAAAAGTAATCGAAATCTTTGACTCTACCCTAAGAGACGGCGCGCAAAGCGAAGGCATCAATTTTTCAATCGAAGATAAACTTGAAATAGTAAAAACCCTGGACGCCTTTGGAGTCGCGTATATAGAAGCGGGCAATCCCGGCTCCAACCCTAAAGACCTAGAGTTTTTCCAAAGGGTAAAGGAGCTTAATCTAAAGTCCGTTTTGGTGGCGTTTGGCTCCACTCGCAGAAAGGATATCAAGCCTGAGGAAGACAAACTTCTTGCCTCGCTTTTAGCGGCGGACACTTCGACAGTAGCTATTTTTGGAAAAAGCTGGAAATTGCACGTTACCGAAATCATTAATACCACGCCCGAAGAAAATCTCAATATGATAAGAGATACGGTTTCGTATCTAAAATCTAAGGGCAAAAGGGTTATTTACGACGCCGAACACTTTTTTGACGGCTACAAAGCCGATCCCGAATACGCCATAGAAACCTTAAAGGCGGCTTGCGCGGGCGGCGCTGAGATCTTGGTGCTTTGCGACACCAACGGCGGATGTTTTCCTCATGAAATATACGACATAACCAAAAAGGTAGTCGAATTATTTAAAGACGTAAAAATCGGCATTCATTGCCATAACGATACATCATGCGCCGAGGCCAACAGCATAATGGCGGTCAAGGCGGGCGCAACCCATGTCCAAGGCACGTTTATAGGCTATGGCGAAAGATGCGGCAACGCCAATCTTTCTTCAATAATCCCCTCTTTGCAGCTAAAACTCGGCTACCAATGCGTTTCGCAAGAAAAAATGGCAATGTTGACCGCTACCGCAAGAAAGATAGCCGAAATATCCAATATTACTTTGGCGCAATTTTTGCCCTATGTCGGCTCGTCGGCGTTTACGCACAAAGCAGGCATGCACGCAGACGGCGTTTTGAAGGTTAGAGAATCTTTTGAACATATAAACCCCGAATGCGTGGGCAATGAAAGAAGGTTTATCTTAAGCGAGATTGCCGGCAGAAACGCGGTAGTCAATAGAATAAGAAAATACTTCCCCGAACTGACCAAGGACAACCCTAAGGTCACCGATATCTTAAATAAAATTAAAGAAATGGAGAGAGAAGGCTATCAATTTGAAAGCGCGGACGCGTCTTTCCTGTTAATAGTCTATAAAGCGCTGGGACTTTATTCTCCCCAATTTGAGTTGATAAGCTATAACACGATTACCCAGGTTCCTTCCGAAGAAATGCTTTCTGCGACCGCTGTAGTCAAAATCAAAGTCATGGACAAATACGAATTGACCTGCTCGCAAGGCGATGGCCCTGTCAACGCTTTGGATATGGCGTTAAGAAAGGCGTTGGAAGTATTCTATCCTTCGCTGTCTAAGATGAGTTTGATTGACTATAAGGTTAGGGTTTTGGATTCGCAAGCGGCTACGGCGGCAAAAGTCAGAGTTTTGATAACCTCGACCGACGGCAGCGAAGTTTGGACTACGGTGGGCGTCTCCACCAACATTATTGAAGCAAGCTTCAAAGCTTTGGTTGACAGCTTAGAATATAAATTAATGATGGATAAAAACATCATTCCTAACGGCAAATCATAAGAAAATAAAATTTAAACTGGAGATATAGATTATGGGAATGACGATGACTCAAAAAATCTTGGCGGCGCACGCTGGACTCGATAAGGTCGAGGCCGGTCAACTTATTACCGCCAAGCTTGATATGGTTTTGGCAAACGATATCACTGCTCCCGTTGCTATCAAAGAATTTGAAAAGGCGGGACTGGACAAAGTCTTTGACAAAAGCAGAGTCGCGCTTGTTATGGACCACTTTACTCCCAACAAGGACATAAAAGCCGCTCAACAATGCAAATGCGTCAGAGACTTCGCCTACTCCAAAGAAATCGAAAATTTCTTTGACGTAGGCAATATGGGCGTCGAACACGCGTTACTGCCCGAACAAGGCCTCGTAGGCCCCGGCGACTGCATCATAGGCGCGGACTCTCACACCTGCACTTACGGCGCTTTGGGCGCGTTTGCGACAGGCGTAGGCAGCACGGACTTGGCGGCCGCAATTTACAGCGGCGAGGCATGGTTTAAAGTGCCTTCTGCCTTAAAATTCGTGTTAAAAAACAAGCCCGCAAAATACGTAACAGGCAAAGACATCATTTTGCACATCATAGGAATGATAGGCGTGGACGGCGCGCTGTATAAGTCTATGGAATACAGCGGAGACGGTCTAAAATATCTATCGATAGACGACCGCTTTACAATAGCCAATATGGCCATTGAAGCGGGCGCAAAAAACGGCATATTCCCCGTAGATGAAGTTACAAAGAAATACATAAAAGGCAGATTCAAGAGAACGCCCGTAATTTACGAAGCGGACGAGGACGCCGAATACGAGCAAACCTTTGAAATTGATTTGTCCTCGTTAAGACCTACCGTTGCGTTCCCCCACCTTCCTTCCAACACACGCACGATAGACGAATGCGGCGACATCAAAATAGACCAAGTAGTAATTGGCTCTTGCACCAACGGCCATTTGTCCGACCTTGAAATAGCCGCCAAGGTGCTAAAAGGCAGAAAGGTTGCAAAAGGCGTAAGGGTAATAGTAATCCCCGCCACCAATCAAATTTACATGGAAGCTATGGAAAAGGGCTACCTCAAGACCTTTATTGAGGCGGGAGCCGTTGTTTCCACTCCCACTTGCGGACCTTGCCTAGGCGGACACATGGGCATATTGGCGGAAGGCGAAAGGGCGGTCGCCACCACTAACCGCAACTTCGTAGGCAGAATGGGACATCCCAAGTCCGAAGTTTATCTTGCCTCGCCTTATGTCGCGGCGGCAAGCGCGGTTACGGGCAAGATTTCCTCGCCCGAAAACTTATAAAGGAGAGACCAAATGAAAGGCAGAGTTTTTAAATACGGCGACAATGTAGATACCGACGTTATAATTCCCGCAAGATACCTAAACACCACTTCTGAGGCCGAGCTTGCCTCGCATTGCATGGAAGACATAGACCCTGAATTTTCCAAAAAGGTTCAACCCGGCGATATAATCGTCGCTCAAAACAACTTCGGATGCGGCTCTTCAAGAGAGCACGCGCCCATAGCCATTAAGGCAAGCGGCGTTCAATGCGTCATCGCCAATACTTTTGCAAGAATCTTCTACCGCAACGCGATTAATATTGGCTTGCCTATCTTGGAATGTCCCGAGGCTGTCAAAGAAATCAACGCCGGCGACGAAGTCAGCGTGGATTTAGCCCAAGGCACGATTACCAATCACACCACGGGCAAAGTTTATCAAACACATCCTTTCCCCGAAAGCATCCAAGAGATAATAAAAAGCGGCGGGCTTTTAAACAAGCTAAAAAAGGAGAACAAAAATGGCTGAATATAAAATCGCTGTAATCGATGGCGACGGAATAGGCCCCGAAATCGTCGCCCAAGCCATTAAGGTCTTGAAAAAAATAGAAAAAATAAGCGGCGAAAAATTTATCTTTGAGCACGTTCTAATGGGCGGCTGCGCCATAGACAAAACGGGCGAGCCCCTGCCTCAAGAGACTATAGATATCTGCCTAAAATCCGACGCGGTGTTGTTAGGCGCGGTAGGCGGACCTAAATGGGACAACCTTCCCGGACATTTGCGTCCCGAAAAAGGACTCTTAGGCATAAGAAGCGCTCTGGGGCTTTACGCAAACTTGCGCCCCGCGGTGCTTTATAAGCCCTTAATCGACGCCTGCAGGCTTCGCCGCGATATTGCCGAAAAAGGCATCGACATGATAGTGGTAAGAGAATTAACAGGCGGCATATATTTCGGCGAGCGCGGTTATAAAGACGACGGCAAGACGGCATATGACACCGAAATATACAGCGAACACGAAGTGGAAAGGATAGCTAGAATAGGCTTTGAATTGGCCAGAAAGCGCAGAAAAAACGTAATAAGCATAGACAAGGCCAACGTGTTGGAAAGCTCAAGGCTATGGAGAAAGGTTGCCGAAAGAGTGGCTAAAGAATATCCCGACGTATCCTTCCAAAATATGCTGGTGGATAACGCGGCAATGCAATTAGTAAGAGACCCTTCGCAGTTTGACGTAATTATCACATCCAATATGTTTGGCGATATTCTTTCGGACGAAGCGTCCATGACTACAGGCTCAATCGGAATGCTGCCCTCGGCTAGCTTAGGCAGCGGAAAATTAGGTTTATACGAACCCATACACGGCTCAGCGCCTGATATAGCGGGACAGGACAAAGCCAACCCCATCGCGACTATTTTGTCGGTTGCTATGATGTTGCGCTCATCCATTGATATGCCGCAATACGCTCAAAAGATAGAAGACGCCGTAAGCGCGGTATTAGAAGCCGGCTACAGAACGGGCGATATAATGAGCGAGGGCAAAACCTTAGTCGGATGCGAAAAAATGGGCGATCTTATAGCGGACGCTATTAATTAATAAAAATAAAAGCCTTCTTTAATAAGAAGGCTTTTTTTTATTAACCGCCCGATCCATAGAAGGTGTTAATAATGCCTATAATTTCTTCTATGTTCTTATCCGCTATCGCGCTGTTAGGCTGAACGGTAATTATGCCTTTTTCGTATAAGGTTTGCATGGTCGTTTGCTGTATTACCCTGGTTATTTCCCCGGGCACTTGCTCTAACAAAGTCGAAGGGTCTATCAAGCTCAAAATTCCCGTTTCGTTCTCGCCGTATAAATCCCCGAAGGTAAAAGTATTGATAGCAAATTCAATTTCGGTAACCTTCCAATATTCGCCGCCGGAATTTTGAGCTCTTAGTTTGTTTATCAACCTGCCCGAAACTGTATTCGAATTTGCGGGCTCTTCCAAAATATCCGCAAAAGTCAAGTTATTAAAAACTTGCGTAAGGCGTGTTTGAAGTTCGGTCAATTTCGCGTCCGTTTCCCAAACCTTTCTTAAGATATTATCCGCCATGCCCGCGCCTGCAGGCTCTTCTATTACGCTTTTTATAGTCAAGCTTGCCGGCAAGGCCTTTAGCAGATCGTTAATTTTGCCCAATGTATAATGAACCTGTTCTCCATCGTCTTCGTAAGTCAATGTCCTTAGCGTATTTATAATATTTTTAGTTACGAAGTTTTCTTCTTCCGCAGGCGGATCTATTAATTCATATACATAGGTAGTATCCAAAGTTTGAGATATCTTTTGGGTTAGTTCGGTAATCTTAAAGTTGCCGTCGTAAATTTTTTGCATTATAACTTTGGAAATTTTATCCATTCCGCTTTGATCGGACGGATCTTCCAAAACGTCTTGAGTGGTAAGAGAAGAAGGCAGATTATTCATAAGCTCGTTGATATCTTTTAGCTGATACCAATCGGATTCGCCCGTGGATTCTTCCTCGGGGTTTTGAACGCTGCCATCCTTTTTTAAAAAGCGGATTTTATTAATTATATTCTTGGAAATTTTATCGGATTCTTCTTTGGGCGGATCTATTATTTGATAAATATACAAGTTGTTTATCTCCTCGCCTAAGTTTTTAACGAGGACGCTGTCATCTACTTTCAAAATTTCAGGCATAGTTACCTTAAACACGGTCTTTAAATCGCCTACTGTTAAGGTCTCGGAATATTTGCCTATACCCGTTTCGCCCTTTATAGTGTAAGTTCTCAAATCCCAAAGCAACGCCTCGGCGCCTTCGGGCAACTCGCCTTGATAATCTTCGGGATAGGTTACAAAGTCGCTATAAGGCGCTCCTAGAATGCTTCCGATCTTTACTTCGTTTAACAGTCTGTCGGACATGGTATTAACGGTATAATGCCTTACCGACCAAAGCAAAGAGTCAACGCCTTCGGGCAGCGCTCCTTCGTAATTTTCGGGATAGGTTTCAAAATCGCTGTAAGGTTTGCCGAGCAAACTGCCTATCTTGACCTCGTTGAGCATATTCTCGGACATGCTGTTGATAGTGTAGCCCCTAACTGCCCAAATAAACGATTCGGCGCCTTCGGGAGCGGTAGGGCTGGTATTTTCAAAATTGTCGTACGGCGCGCCTAATAATTGACCTATCTTGACTTCTTCGGTAATCTTATTGGAAAGCTCGGATATGTAAAAATTTCTGACAGCCCATAATAGCGGCGTAGTGTTTTCGGGAGCCGCGCCGTCGTATTCGGGCGGATAGTTTTCAAAATCGTTATAAGGCGAGCCTAAAATATTGCCTATCTTTAGGTTTCCTATTATAGATCCCAATGAATTGCCTATCTGATTAATCTGCACGCCGTCAAGCGCTTCAACCAAAAACGACATGCTCGCGGGAAACTTAATTCCGTATTCAGACGCCAGCTCGTCCAAGGTTTTGTTGGGAATAGACAAAACGCTCAAAACGATCTGCTCTATGCTCATATCTTTTATAGCGGCGTTTTGATCCAAAAACGCGTTTAAAAACGCCAGGTCTTGCTTAGTTAACTCTTTAACTTTGTTTATAGAAAGATTTTTATAGCCCCAAAAGCCGATGCCGACGAGACCGCCTATTGAAACTATAATTCCAAAGATGATGCCAAGAATAAAAGACCCCACCCTAGCTAACCAGTTTTTCATTTTTATCTCCTTTTTTCCCTTAAGCTCTCTTAAATGACTAAATAACTTTTTAGTTCTAATTTAATTATATAACACAATCAAGTATTAGAAAAGATACAAAATTAATTATTAAAACAGCCGCTTATTAGCGCGGCTGTTTGTTTGTTTGATTTTTAGATTTTATTAAAAATATTAAGCTTATTCCAATTATAATTAATAATACTGACCAAACTTGAGAAGGCGATATGACATTGAACAAAAACGCGCCTCTTTCGTCCCCTCTAAAAAATTCTATAATAAATCTGCCCGCCCCATAGCTTATGGGGTAAATATAAATTGTCTGTTTTTTAAATTTAAAGCAAGCCAAGAATATTATTAACAACAACGCGGCTTCGTATAGCTGGGTGGGATGCCTATGTCCGTCGCCAAAGTCTATGCCAAGGGGCGAATCTGTAATTTTGCCGTAGCAACAGCCTGCCAAAAAACAGCCTATTCTTCCAAAGAAATGGGCAAGCACGACGCATATCAAAAGATAATTGGCGCAGATTAATAAATATTTTTTTTCTTCCTCGTTGGTCATATATTTATATAACAAGAAAAAGACGCCTGCACCGCCCGCAAGACCGCCCAAAAAAGTCATTCCGCCGATTGCAAATTTGCCGGTCTTTAACGCGTCGTAAATCGATTGAAACAGCACCGCGCTTGCAAAGCCCGCTATCGCAGCAAGCAAAGCGATCTGCATATATTTTCTATAGACATTGTCGGGTAATTTATTGGACTTAGCCAAATAACTAAACATTAGCATGGCCGCAATAAGCCCAAGAATTACCATGACTGTATACATATCGATTGTTATCGGACCTAAAACTATTTCGGGAAACATCTACGCCCCTTTGAAAAAATTTTATTCGATAGCCGTCCTAAACGCAAGTTTTCTGTTTATCATAAAGAACTTTGAATTAAATAGATTAAATGTCTCTATTATTGAAACGCTTTTATCCACGGCGCTGACAATCATAGATTCGATATATCTGGGCGGTATCAAGGTCAAAGGCCACATATGCCTTAAGATGATATCTTTTTCTTTTTTATTGAGGTTAAAATGCTTTTGCGCGTTTTCTAGCGCTATCTTGGGATGCCTAAAACCATGCCATTTTACGCTCTTGTTTTTGTCGTGCCAGTCGTACAAGAAAAAGTCGTGCAGCATCGCGCCTCTAATCAGAGAATCATAATCTATCTTAAAAGGCAGACTTAGCGCCGTTTTGTAGCTGTAATATGCCACGGCTATGCTGTGTGAAAGACACGAAACATTGCCATGTTGAATATATTGATCCATTTGATAAACAAGGGGATGTTTTAGGATATCGTTAATCGTATCTAAAAAATACGTCATCTGGTCTTTGTCTAAATTCATTAAAAATAATCCTTTAAGGAAGTTGATTTAATGGTAATATATAGACTATTCTTTGTCAATACAATATACAACACAAATTTTGCTAAATATTGTTACGATTTTAAAATTCCTTTAAAAATTTTCATATAAAAAAGCGCATCACTGCGCTTTTTTATATTTCTTATTTAATATAACAGTGTCGTCATACTCGCATTAAATTCTTTAAATAATCCACAAGCGCTTGCGCAGCCTTTTCGTTGTCGTCTACCCTCGGATGTCCCGATGCGGCCTTGGGAAGCTTAAGGGCGGATATATTGACGCCTGATGAAAGCTCGCCGACTATAGAATCTAATGCGGGGCTGTTAGTGTCGCGCATCATGCCTGAGAGCAAAACGAAACGCACATTGGGATAATGCTCATTAAGGCTGTATATCATATTTTTGAGCGCCGTCTTATACTCCTCTACTAAAAAGCCGCCAGTTCTCGCCACGTCGTTAGTTCCTAAATTTATTAATACTATGTCAGGAACGTATTTTTCAAAATCCCAAACAGAGTTTTGTTTGTTAAGGAAATTGTATTCCGAACAATAGGCGTCGTCGTAGGCGTCCTTCATAAAATAGTTTGCCGAATAGCTCCATGTCATGCCTATTCCCACCCTGGCGTGTATGGATATTTCTGCGTCAAGCTCTTGAGCCGCCAGCCATGAATAAGTCAGAAGACCGTTTTGAATGAGATTGGACGACTTGTCGCTCGGCTCCTCCAGAGTCGTTCTGAGATTGAGATGTCCAGTGGTTATAGAGTCGCCGTAAACTTCTATCTTTAGCGCCTTGTCTTCGGGCTTGGGAAGGAGAAGGCCGTCTGTTTCAAGCGAGGTGTATAACACCGAAGTAGTGTAAGCCTCTGTCATCTTCAATACCCTTACAGTATGAATTCCCACGGATAAATTATCAATCACCGTGTACACATCAGATTTAACCTGCATTTGAAAGGTCAAAATTCTGTCGGTCGGGACTTTCTCATCATCGACTAAAACAGCGATCTGGGGCTGATTGCTGCCGGCGGACTTTATTCCGACCTTTAGCCTGGTGCCGAAAAATCTAACAGAAAATCCGCTCGCCGTATTGTTGGCGTTGACGCCTTCCTCGTCGGCAAAATAACGTCCCTCCCATTTTATGAAAGGCTCCTCGCCGTTAAGCGATGCCGCGGCGGGAATGCCGACGTCAACCTTCGTATTGAGAACGACCTTTTTCCCGTCACGAAAACCCTCAAGGGTAACGGTTGCGCGGCCCACGGATAACCCTGTGACATAGCCGCTTTCCGAAACTGTCGCTACCGAGGTATCCGACGAGGTATATTTTGCGTCTTCAACCTTTAAAGTGGTCGCAAGCTGCACATTATCGTTTACCCCCACAACGTACAAGTCGCTCGTAAATTTCGGTTCGCTCTTAAACCCCGGTTTGACGGTCTGTCTGCACAAGCCCCCAGCAAAATCATAGAGGCGCACATGACAAGGGCTAATCCTTTTAAAAAACGTCTGCTCATCATTTTCTCCTTAGTTTATTCTTTGCTCAAAGAAAATAACTCCGGTCTCGTTATATAGTTTTTTTAAAGTTTTCTATCCTAATTACCCTTTTTATTTCTCTTTATTATTATTTTAACAAAGCGTAATTGATAAAAATTGCATTAATTTATAAATATCTTTAAATAATTTATAATATTTTCACATTTTGATATTGAAAATCTTGAAGGCCAAGTATAGCGCCTTGATTGGACAATGCAACCTTAAAGATTAATTGATAGTTTTTCAAAACCTTTTAAAAGCAAAACAACGGCAAAACGAAATCGTTCTGCAGTTGTTGTTATTTTGCCATGAAATATAAATATCCTTTATTAAGTTATAATTTTAATCTATATTATTCTCTTAAAAATAATAACGGCCAATAAGCATAACGCTTATTGGCCGTCTTTTTTGGTCGGAGTGACTGGATTTGAACCAGCGACCTCTTGGTCCCGAACCAAGCGTGCTACCTCTGCACCACACCCCGATATTATTAAGTAAGATATATAATAGCATAAAGTTTAAGTTTTTAAAAGCGTATAAAAGCCCAAAAAACAAGGCAATTAATGGTTTGGTTCATAACCATAATATGATTTTGCGCGATAAAAATTTTATAAAACATAAGCTCAAATTGTGTTTTGATATATTTGTTAAAAAATTTGTATTGTGTTAGACTAATGTAAAAACTATAAAAGGGTAAGACGCATGGAAAAACTAGAGCTAGAAAAAGAAAGCATAAAAATAGAGATAAAAAAAGAAACCAAAATGGACTCAAATAAAAAATCATCCAAAAGGGTAAACACCAAGCAAATAGCTATAACAGGCGTTTTGATCGCTTTGAGCTTTATAATGCCCTATTTTATGCCTACCATTACTCTTCCTTTTACTACCTTTACGCTGTTTTCGCATGTGCCCGTCATAATAGCCATGTTTATTTCGCCTTTTACGGCGGCTTTTGCCAGCGTAGGCACGGCGATTGCGTTTTTCCTAAAAACCAATCCCATCGTAGGGTTTAGAGCCGCTTCGCATATATTCTTTACGCTGCCCGGAGCATTCGCTATCAATAAAGGTCTTATTAACAAAAGTTGGGGAATATTATTAGGCCTACTGATAACAGGATTAATTCACGGCGTTGCGGAAATAGTCGTCGTAGCGGCGTTTTTGGGGGCTAGCGGCAAAACCTTTACGCTATACTACATAATGATAGAAGTCGGGCTAATTACCCTTGCCCATCATTGCGTTGATTATATCGTTTCGCTTATAGTTTATCAAAGCTGCTCAAAAGCCAGACTTTTGGAAAATAAATTTTCTTTTAAGAAATAAAAAGCGCTTAAAATAAAGCGCTTTTTTTAATTTTAGAGGAGATCAATCAATCCAACCGTTTTGAATATCGTCTAGCCAATCAGGCAAATTAAGTTTAAGACGATAGTCGGTGTTTATCTCTTCGATTGCAGTTTCCCCTGATGTTTTCCTTTTTACAGTAATAGTAAGCGCGTCGCCGCTTCCACCGGTACTATAATAATAGCATAATTCCAAAAGAATGGAAGGCGTGCAAATTTGGGTGCTGTCAAAGAACAAATTATTTAATTCCCAACCGTTAATTTTAATAATCAAATCGCCGGTTTGCAAACCTAAAAAGTCTAGTTTATTGTTTACCCTTAAGACATTGTTATCTTGCGAGTCTAATGAAGCCTCAATATTTTCTAAGCAGTTAATAAAATTCTTGCCTAAAGTCTCATTGACTTTCCTGGCGGTAGAAGCGTCAACCGCGGTATTTTGATAATTATCCAGCACATAATCGCATATAGCCCGCGCCAAATTAGAAGGTATGGCAAGGCACATATTGGTTAAGGAATAGTAATCGCCTGTGTGGTTTTTATTGCCGTCAATAACTTTACCAAGATACCCATAACTATTGACGCCGATAACCTCGCCTTTTAGGTTAAACAGCGGGCCGCCGCTGTTGCCTGAGATGATAGCCGCGCTATGTCTTATAACATATTTTTTGATCGTTTTGTTGGTATCCTCATCGCTAATTTCTAACTTTTCCTCGGTTATGCTTACGACGCCCTGAGTTAAAGATGTGCCATATCCCAAAGAATTGCCTATGGCAAAAACTTCTTGACCTTTATAAACCGCTCTGCTGTTGCCCCAAGTCAAAATACGATCATCGATATCTTGAATGCTTTTTTCCAAAATTAGCACCGCAATATCCATATCGGCGTCATAGCCAATCACTTTAACATTATTATTAAAGTAACTGGCCTTGTCGCCTAATTTTATTTGTATGGCAGCAGACGGACTGCTTATTTTTTGATTTACAACGTGATAATTAGTAATAATGATTGGATAATCTTGGTTGTTATCTTTTCCTATTATAAAACCGCTGCCTTGAGAGGATGAAAAGGACGAGGTTACCTTTATTTCAACACAGCCTTTTATAACTCTATTTACTACCTGTCCAAAAGCTGAATACGAATAATCTTGGTCTTCGGGGTCTTTTATGTAGTAGTCGCCCGAAGGATTTGTAGGAACAGGTTCGTTAGAATCGGGATCCGGATCAGAATTGGGAAAAGCATTAAGACAAGCTGACAAAAAGACAAGACATATTATCAATAATAAAGATATTATTGATAATTTAGATATTTTTTTCATCTACTTCACCTTAAATAAAATATATATCTAGATTTTAACACTAAAAAAGGCTTGGGTAAATAACCCAAGCCTTTTTTTTATTGAAATTATACGCAATTTATTTTACGGCTGACTGTATAAACTCTACCACGTCTTTAACCGTCTTCATCTCCAACGCTTTTTCGCTGGGAACAGAAATATTATATGTGTCTTCCAATTCCATCAGCATTTCAATAATATCTATCGAGTCAGCGTTAAAATCGGCTACTATATTCGAGTCCATAGTGATTTTTTCGGCGTCTTTAATTTTGAGTTGTTGCGCCAAAACGGATTTTACCTTTTCAAAAATAACTTGTTGATCCATATTTCCTCCAAATCAATGGGTTGCATTACCATTAACTTTATCATTATATATTATTTCAATAAAAAAAACAATCAAATTTATGTATTGATAAGTTCGTCAAGCCAAGGGATTTCTCTTTGAAGATAAAGCCTGCTTACTGTAACGCTTTGGCCGTCGGAGAAAGTCAATTTTAATCTATAAAACGGATGATCGACCAAATCAGAGGGAGTGTTCCCGTAATATAAAAATAATTCTTGGAAAATTGACGCCGAAGGCACATACATTCCCTGGTGAAACCTATCAACATCTATATCGTTTATCTTGGTAATAATTTTTCCTTTTAAGCCTAAAATATTACCCGTTATCTTTAGAACATTGTTATAGTTATTGTCCATAGTAGCGGTTATGTTTTCCAAATTAAAAACGAAGTCTTCTCTAACCTTGAAGTCTTCTCTAACCTTTTTTATATTATCTCTTAAGACGTTTTGGTAGTTGTTGGTATTAGCCTTAACATAATCCAAGATAGCCGCAGCCATATTGGACGGAACGGCAAGCCCCACGTTATCGGCTGGGATGTTTACGCTCTGATTATAACCTAATGTTATCGTTTGCGCCGTTGCTTTGTAGGTGTTTATGCCGATTACCTCTCCGTTACCCGACATATTGAGCAAAACGCCGCCGCTGTTGCCCGAATTTATCGCGGCGCTGGTCTGAATCAGGTGTTGTACGGAGTTATTAGCGTCTTTGTTTTCGTCTAACTGCAAAATCTGAACTACTTCGGGAATGCTGATCTCGCCCGAGGTTACGGACAAGCCGCCACCTAACGCGTTTCCTATGGCTACCGCCCTTTGCCCGTAATGCAGCAGCCTGCTGTTTCCAAACCTGACTACTCTGTTTTGGACGTCTTGCAAATCGATTTCTAATTTCAAGACGGCTATATCTATTTGCGAATCGTATCCGATTACTTTTGCGGTAGTATCAAAAAAATCCGCCTTATCAAATAGCTTTATATAAATTTTATATCCCCAATTATTCAAGGCCTCGCTTATTACGTGGTAATTGGTCATTATTATTGGGTTTAGGGCATCGCCGTTTTGCGCGTAATCCGCAATGAACCCGGTGCCCGAATATTGCGCGTTTCCGCCTTTTACCTCAATTGAAACAATGGACGGCAGATTGTTTTGAGCAATAATGACTTCTGCGTCATCGGTAACTTTATAATTAACCGCCGTTTTTTGAATAATTGAGCCCGGCACGCGCTCGGGTTCGCTAATTCTAAAAACCAAATAAGAAAAACCCGCTCCAAAAACAGCGCTAATTATTAACAAAAAAGCGATTAATACGGTAAAACTTCTTTTAGGCTTTACTCTGTAATCGTTGTCTTGAGGAGTATAATACATAATTTTATCCTTCGTTTTTTATTTAAATGATATTAATCGTCTTTAATAATTTAAAATCAAATATATCAAAATTTGGTTACAATATTATATTTTTCATCTAATATAAATAGTTATACCGTATTAAAAATATTGGAAATTATTAAATTACATATATTTAATGATATATGGATTATCTTTTATGTCCGTTATCTGCCAGTTTATAGGCTCTATTCCGTGTGAAATCAGATATTGATTAGCCTTAGAAAAATGCCTACATCCAAAAAATCCGGCGTATGCTGACAGCGGACTGGGATGAGCCGCCTCCAATATATAATGTTTATAAGGGTCTATAAGCGCTTTTTTGGTTTTAGCGTTATTGCCCCATAAAAAGAAAACCACGTTTTGTTTTTGAGAATTTATTATTTGAATAATTCTGTCGGTAAAAATCTCCCAGCCTATGTTTTTGTGAGAGTTTGGGCTGCCCGCTCTAACGGTCAAAACGGTGTTTAACAATAACACCCCTTGCATAGCCCACTCTATAAGGCAGCCGTGGTCGGGAATTTTAAAGCCGACGTCGTTTTTTAATTCTTGAAAAATATTTTGCAGCGAAGGCGGTATAGCCACTTTGGGTTTGACCGAAAAACACATTCCGTGCGCCTGTCCTTCGCCCGGATAGGGATCTTGTCCTAAGATTACGGCCTTCAAATTTTTTAAAGGAGTGGCTTTTAGGGCGTTGAAAATATCATACATATCGGGATATATGGTGTAATTCATATATTCCGATTTTAAAAAGGCGCGTATTTTTTTGTAATATTCTTTTTCAAACTCGTCTTTTAAAACTTCGTCCCAATCGTTGTCAAACTTAACCACTTTGATTACCTTCCCAATAAGTGTAACATAACAGTAGGCTATACGCAAATATATGCTTTTATGGACATATTTCCATATAAGAAAATAGCCTTTTTCAAGGCATATATGCAAAAACTTACATATGTCCATACGACTGTTATATTAACCAAAGTATTCACTTAGAGGGGCTGGTGTGGACTTGGACATGTTTTGCGTTAAATTCTTTTTCGATTATATCGTGAACGTTATGGCTTATCTCGTGCGCGCGCTCAAATGAAAGATTTTTATCGACGATTATATCTATATCCACATACAGCTTGTTGCCAAATTTTCTTGTTTTTAGGCTTTCTATCGCCAAAATGTCCGTCATCTTCATGGCGCGTTCTCTGATTTTGTTTTCGATTTCTTCGCCCGCGGAACTGTCGATAAGCTGTTTTGCGCTGTCTATTATAATCTTAACCGCTTCAAACATAATAATCGCCGCCACTATCATGGACGCGATCTGTTCCATAAAATAAATTTTAAAAAACGCAAAAACAAGGCCTATTAAAACGGCTATGGAGCTTAGCGCGTCCGTGCGGTTATCTATCGCCGCGGCGCGTATGGCTTCGGAATGGTGTTTTTTAGCCGCCCTCATGCTTATCTGATAAAGCCCTTCTTTCATAAGTATGGAAATTGCCATTATGATTACCGAAACGGTAAGGTATTGGACGGGCTGGGGCGGAGCGATTAAATTTTGAACGGCGTTTATAAAAAATCCGCCCGCTGTTATTATCAATATAAAAGCGATAATAAAGCTTATTACAAACTCTATTCTCTCGTGTCCGTACGGATGGTGTTTGTCGCTTTTTTCTGAGCTAAATCCCACCGCTATCATTGCTATAACGGTAGTGCCTATATCGGATAAAGAATGAACGCCGTCCGCCATAATCGCCGAACTAAAAGCAAAAACCCCCGTTATAATTTTCATTATGGCAAGCAGCGTGTTGACAACAAGGGAGATTATATTAATCTTTTGTAGCGCTTTTATTCTTGTTTCCATTTTAGTTAGCTTTAGTTATATCATATTAAAATGTATATTACAATGTTAAAATCAAAAAAAGGCATAAAGTAAGCCCAAACTAATTAAGTTAGTTTGGGCTAATTGTTTTATGATTATTAATATTTTAGGGGGTCTATTCTATAAAACTTCTTATTTCAAGTTCAATCCCAAGGCTTTGGGCGAGCTGTTTGCATTTTTCAATGTCTTCTTGAGGAATAACGTCCACCAAGGTAAATCGGGTTTCTATTCCTGCGTTTTTGCAGCTTTTTGCAAATTCTATCATAGCGTAAAAGCCCTGTTCGCCATAGACGCTTAGGCAGATTTTGTCGTAATCTTTTGAGTTGTATTGATTTAGGCTTATGCTTACCTTGTCTATCGCGCCTTTTAAGGAGGGGACGATATCATAATTGTTAATTAAACTGCCCTGGCCGTTGGTGTCCAGTCGGGTTCTTGCGCCCCTGGACTTAATATACTGCCCGATTTTCACAAGCTGATCTAGGCGGTAAGTAGGCTCGCCAAATCCGCAAAAAACTATTTCGGGGTATTTGGACAAATCCTTGTCTTTTAGCAAGTCTATAACTTCCTGAGCTTCGGGCTCTTTCTCAAGCCATAAATTATAGCCGTTTAGCTCGTCGGTATTGTTCCTTATGCAAAACGCGCAATTGTTGCTGCATTGATTGGTTAAGTTTATATATAATTTATTGCCGTATTCGTAGACATAGTTGTTCATTTGTTTTGACCTATTTCATCTTTTTAAAGAAATCATATGCGTTTTGGGTGGTAATTTGTTCTACTCTTTCTAACCTTAGGTTTTTCCATTCGGCTATTTTTTCCGCTACCAGATTGACGTATTTTGGCTCGTTGGTCTTGCCCCTGTAAGGAACGGGCGTCAAATACGGGCAGTCCGTTTCCAATACTACTTTATCCAGAGTAATATTGGTTAAAACTTCGTAAGCCGTTTGATTGTTTTTATACGTTATCGCGCCGCCAAAAGACAGATAAAACCCGCGCCTTAAGATTTCACGCGCGTAACTTAATCCTCCCGAATAGCAGTGGACTAATATGCCGTTTTGGGTAAACTCTTTGTGGTCGTCCAAAATCTTTAAAGTATCGTCATAAGCTTCGCGGCAATGAACGATGACGGGCAAGCCTAAAGAATGCGCCAATTCCAACTGATATAAAAAAGCAGTTTTTTGCGCCTCTACGGGCGAAAAGTCATAGTGATAATCAAGTCCTATTTCGCCGTAGGCTACCAATTTTGAATCAATCGCAAAAGACTGAAAAAACTTTAGATCGTCTTTGACAAATTCTTTCGCGTGATGCGGGTGCATGCCCACGGAATAATATACTATGTCAAACTCGCCCGCAATTCTTTGCGCCTCTTTGGACGAAGTTTTATCGTAGCTTGCGCAAATAATTCTTTCTACGTTTTGAGCGGGCAGTTTTTGGATTATTTCTTTATAATTGTCTTTATAAACGGGGTCGTTAAGGTGCGCGTGGGTATCAATTAGCATCTTTTTTTGCCTCTAGCTAAGCTTAGAAAGCTCTTCCAGCTCTTGCTCAAGTTTCAGTCTGGGGAACAAGATTTCGCCCTTTTGAACCTTGCAGCCGATTAATTTAGCGGGGAACTTGCCCGCGCTTTCAAACGCGATTAACTCGTCGTCTTGAATGCCAAGTTGAGCAAAAATCTTAGGAGGCGTCTTGGTCAAGAACGGCCTTAACAACACGCCCGCTGTTCTTATAGTTTCGCAAAGGTTGTAAATAACCGTTTTTAATCTGCCCAGTTGCTCGGGGTTTTTAGCCAAAACCCAAGGAGCAGTCTGGTCAATATATTTATTGGCGCGTTCCGCCAGCGTGATAATCTCTTCAATTGCCTTGCCGATTTCAAATTTATCCATATAATCAGCTACGACGCCGTAAGCGTTCTTTATAGCGTCGGTTAAGGGCTTGTCGATTTCCTGGTCTTCCACTTCGGGAGCGGGTATGACGCCGTCAAAATATTGCGCCGTCATCGCTATGGTTCTGCTTACCAGATTGCCCAAAGTATTTACAAGATCGGCGTTTATCTTTTTAATAAAGGCTTCGTTGGTATATGCCCCGTCCGCGCCGTAAGGCAAAGCGGTCAACAGATAATACCTAACCGCGTCAAGACCGTATCTGTCAACTAAAATAAACGGATCTACCACGTTGCCTTTTGACTTGGACATCTTATCGCCGCCAAACAACAACCAGCCGTGCGCGTAAAGTTTTTTGGGTAAAGGCAACTCAAGCGCCATTAATATGGCGGGCCATATAATAGAGTGGAATCTTATTATTTCCTTGCCCATTAAGTGCACATCGGCGGGCCAATATTTTTCAAAGTCTTTTTGGTCATCGGAAGCGTATCCAAGCGCAGTAATATAATTGGACAGCGCGTCTATCCAAACGTAAATGACATGCTTGGAATCAAAAGGAACTTTTACGCCCCAGTCAAAGCTCGTTCTGGACACAGACAAGTCGGTAAGTCCCGGCTTTAAGAAGTTATTGACCATTTCGTTTACGCGCGATCTAGGCTCCAAAAAGTCGCTGTTAGTCAATAGTTCTATCAATTTGTCCTGATATTTGGACAGTCTAAAGAAATAGCTTTCTTCTTTGGTAAGCTTGACTTCGCGACCGCAATCGGGGCACTTGCCGTCTTTTAATTGGGTTTGAGTCCAGAACGCCTCGCAAGGCGTGCAATACCAACCCTCGTAGGTGGATTTATATATATCGCCTTTTTCGTATAGCTTATTAAATATTTTTTGGACGGCTTCTTCATGGTAAGCATCGGTCGTCCTTATAAACTTGGTATAATCTATATCAAGAAGTTCCCATAGCTTTTTGATGTCGGCTACCAGCTCGTCAACAAATTCCTTGGGCGTTACATTTTTTTGGCTAGCGCGTTCTTGAATCTTTTGTCCGTGCTCGTCCGTTCCTGTCAAATAATATACATCGTAGCCTTGCAGGCGCTTAAATCTAGCCAGCGCGTCGCCCATAATGGTAGTATAGCAATGTCCTAAGTGCCAGTTGCCGCTGGGATAATAAATCGGGGTTGTTATATAATATTTCTTGCTCATATCTAAAACCCTTTTTTAATTTTTCTTTTAATTATATATCTTTTGGATTTTTTTGTAAAATATAACCTCCGACATAAAGATTTAAAAGTTTGGATTAACCGAACAAAAAGTTCAGATTTTCATAACCGAGCAAGCTTGTTCATATTTATAGAACAATGAACAAAATTTGGTCGTTTATGATGCTTATAAGCCTCGTCGCTATGTTTTTTATCAAGCCTCAAGACACCCTTCAAGGCATGATAGACGCGGTAAACGGGGCTTTGAAATTGTCTTTTTCGCTAATGGCGCTTTATGCGATTTGGTTGGGGCTTCTAAATATTCTGGAACAAACCGGCTTTAACAAAAAACTCTCAGTAGGCCTAAAGCCTATGATATATTTTTTGTTTGGCAGAGTTTCGGATTCTACGGCCGAATACATAAGCATGAACATAGCCGCCAATATTTTAGGAATGGGCAACGCCGCCACTCCCATGGGGATAAAAGCAATAAACAGCATGGATGACGGCAGCGGAGTGGCAACCGACGCTATGATTATGCTGTTTGTAATCAACGCCTCGTCCATTCAAATATTACCCACGACTATAATTTCCTTGCGGACGGCGCTAAAAAGCGCAAACCCGGCTGATATTATACTGCCCACGCTGATTACTTCTTTTATATCGGTCGTAACCTCGGTTTTATTGGTAAAGATAATCTTAAAAATAAAAAATAAAAAGGCCAAAAATGACTGATTATATCCTGCCGCTGTTGTTTTTGATATTGTTTACAATAATTACCTTTAAAAACATCCCCGCATACGATTATTTTACCGAGGGCGCAAAAGGCGCTATAAACTTAGGAATTAATATCTTCCCATACGTAGCGGCGATTATGATAATGGTAAATTTGTTAAGGCTAAGCGGAATAACGGATTATTTGGCGACGGTTTTAGCCCCTGTGTTTAAATTTTTGGGAATTCCGACCGAACTTGCGGAATTGACATTATTAAGGCCTTTTAGCGGCTCGGGCTCTTTGGCGCTTTTAAACGACCTTATGACTAAATACGGACCCGACAGCTATGTCGCCAGGGCGGCCTGCGTAATTATGGGTTCGTCAGAGACCGTGTTCTATGTCGCGGGCGTGTATTTTTCGTCCAGCAAAGTTAAAAAACTTCGCTTCGCTATCCCCGTCGCGCTTTTTTCTAGTTTTTTAAGCGTCGTTTTAGGCTGCCTGTTAGCCAGAGTCTTATAATTTTATGGCGATTTGATAGACTTCGTTTTTGGGCAAATTTCGCTCGCCTGCGACCTTTTTTATGGCTTCTTTTTTATCCTCGCCTTTGTCAAGATAATATTTTAAGTGTTCTTCTATGGATAATTCTAACAGCGGGTTTTGCCTGGGTTTGCCCTCTAAGACTAAAACATATTCGCCTTTGGGCGTGATTTTTTGGTAGTCTTGCAGGTCAATTATAACAACCTCTTCAAACATCTTGGTCATTTCTCTAATCACCGCAACTTTTCGGTCGCCCAAAGCTTGATATAAGAATTTTAAATCGTCAATAAGATTATGCGGCGCGCTGAAAAGAATTAAAGGCAAGTCTAAATAAGCGTAAATATTAATTAGTTTCTCTTTTTCTATATTTTTTTCGGGCAAAAAGCCTAGGAAAATAAACCCTTTTTCGCACATTCCGCTTGCCGCCGCGGCATTTATAACCGCGCTCGGTCCGCTTATGACTACCACTTGGATATTGTTCTCGTGGCAGGCTGTTACAAGTCTTGCGCCCGGATCGGAAACCGTGGGCATGCCCGCGTCTGATATAAGAGCTATGTCTTTGCCCGCGTTAAGTTGGGCAATTATATCGGGGATGTTCTTAGCCTCGGTAAATTTATGATAGCTTCTTATGGGCGTTTGAATGTTAAAGTGAGAGAGCAGTTTTTTGCTGTGCGTCGTATCCTCGCACAAAATCAAATCCACGCTCTTTAGCGCCTCCACGGCCCTGGGGCTCATTTCGCTAAGATTGCCTATTGGCGTGGCGGTAACATATAATTTGCCTTTCATTTTTCAACCCTGCCGTAAATTTGTTTTAACTCGGGCGTTTCTTGACCGTTTTCATCGTATAAGACCAGATTGTTTTCAACTATCAAGCCTATATTTCCGTAAGAATAGGCCTCTATCATAACAAGAGTAGGCTTTTGACCTACCTTGCCTTGCACAAACCTGAGCCTTTTGGGTTCAAAGTTATATTTATGAAAGTAATAAAATATCTGGCTTAATCTCTCGGCCTGATGTATTAGATAAAACCTGCCGCCATATTTGACCAAATCTGCCGCGCTCTTTATGACCTCTTCCAAATTGACCTTTATCTCGTGTCGGCAAATGGCTATTTCGATATCCTGATTTTTTTGCCCGTCGCCATGGCGGGTGTAAGGCGGATTGCACACTACGGCGTCCATAGTATGTTTGCCCAAGACCTTATGCGCCTCTTGCATGGGCATATTATGCACCTTTATCTTATGCCCCAAATTATTATACTCAATACTTATCTCGCTCATCCTGGCAAGATATTCTTGAATTTCTATGGCGAAAACTTTGGAAGCGTTATATTTGCCCGCAAGCAAAATTGAAATTATTCCGCTTCCGCTGCCCATATCCGCAAAAACCTCGTTTTTCTTAACGCGCGCAAAATTAGCCAAGATGACGGCGTCCGAGGTAAAACAATATTTATCTTTGTGCTGATAAATTTTTAAGCCGTTGACTTGAAGGTCGTCCAGCCTTAATTCTTTTATATCAATTTCCATACGCTTATTATATCTTAAAATTTCTTAAAACAAATAAAAATCTCTCTTAAAATATTTATTAAGAGAGATTTTATAAGCTATAAATGTTAATAGCAATAAGTAAAATTATTCGGCAGAAATTGCGCCCACAGGGCAAACCTCGGCGCAGCTGCCGCAGTCAATGCATGCATCCGCGTTGATTTCGTATTTGGTTTCGCCTTCCGAAATAGCGTCTACAGGGCATTCGGCGACGCAGCTTCCGCAAGAGATGCATTCATCACTAATTTTGTGTGCCATTTTTATATGCTCCTTATTTTTTATACATAAATTATATAGCTATTTGCTAAAAATATCAACCCTTTAATCAATAAGGCTTTGAATGCTTTCATCGATTACCACGTCTTTTTCAAGCTCTTCAGCCAGCGTCTCTTTAGCCGTGATTTCTTCAAGCTTAAAGGCCATAATCTCATAGTCGTCTTTTACCAAGACCTTGACTTTGACGATTTCTTTTATCATGTTGTTATACACAACGATTCCGGGGCCTTGGGGGGTGATAACTTCGCTGTTAATCTTGGGCATGCGCTTGGCTGTTTCGAGATAGTAGTCGTTTTCGTATTCCAAACAGCACATAAGCCTGCCGCAAAGCCCGCTTATCTTAGACGGGTTTAAGGACAAGCATTGGTTTTTTGCCATTTTTATATTGACCTTGCTGTATTCCGTCAGATGACTGCAGCAGCAACAAACCCTGCCGCACGGACCAAGCCCGCCTATCATCTTGCACTCATCGCGCACGCCTATCTGTCTTAACTCTATGCGTATTTTGAACACATAAGCCAAGTCCTTAACTAGCTCCCTAAAATCCACCCTGCCATCCGAGGTAAAATAAAAAATAATCTTATTTCCGTCAAATGTGTATTCCACATCCACGAGCTTCATATCCAAATTATGCTTTTTTATCTTCTCCTCGGCTATTCTCATGGCCTCGGGGATCTTGGCCTCTTGTTCTTGCAGCGTCTTTAAGTCCTCTTCGGTGGCCTTTCTTAATATAGGCTTTAAGGGCTGAACAATCTTGCTCTCGTCCACTTCGCGCGGGGTTATGACAATTGTGCCGTATTCTATTCCGCGCGCGGTCTCTACAATGACGCCGTCGCCTTCGTTGAGTTCAAAGTTTTCAGGCGAAAAATAATATATTTTATTGGTTTTTTTAAATTTTACTCCTGCAATTATCGGCATAAAGCCTTAACCTCCAAATAAGAAAACAGCAACTCATCGATTATAGAAGTTGCGTTGCCGTTATAATGTAACCGTCTTCGCATTTTGACTATCAAGTCTAATATTTGCGTTGCAGCTTTTAAAGATATACTTGAAGCCGCAACCATTATATCATTAATCCTGTTTTTACACAAGACAAAGTTTATGTCGGCGCACTGAATTACCATAATATCCCTGACGACCGTATAAAACAGTTCCAAAAACTCTTTTAAGCGTTTTTTATGCTTGTCTATTTTTTCGTAATATTCCAGGATGTCCGAGCTTTTTTTCATGTTGTTGATTATATCAAACACCAAGTTATACATAGCTCGGTATTCTTCATCCGTCAGGTATTTTACCGCGGTTTCAAGTTTTCCGCCGCTGATAGAAGCCGCGATAGCGGCGTCCTCGCGGGCAAACTGAGAGCTTAACTGCTTTTCTATTTCTCGCGCGCCAAACTTTTCAAATTGATACACCTGCGAACGCGATAAAACGGTAGGCAGAACCATAGAAGGATCGCTTGCGAACATCAAAAACAAAACGCCCTTTTGGGGTTCTTCCAAGGTCTTTAAGAATTTGTTTTGGGCGGTAATATTCATCTCGTGCAAGTCATAAAGAACAAAGATATTCTTATCAGTGCTGTATGACTTTAGCGCGCTTTTTTCTATAATCTCGCTGACATCGTCAACGGTAATCTTGCCCGAATAATAATGAATATCCGTATGCGTTTGGGAAAGCACCTTTTTGCAAGACGGACAAATAAAACACGGTTGGTTTTTTGAATCGCAAAAAATACGCGCAAGCAAAAGCGCGCTTAAGTTAGCTTTTACCTCGTTGTCATCCGTAATAATGAGATAACTGTGGGATAGGTTGTCCAGTCTTAAATCGTTATCTATTGTTTTATAAATACGCGTTTTTTCAAAAAGGTCTTTATAATTAATCATCTATCTAAACTTTAATTATCTTCTCGGTTTCTACTACGAATATGGTCGCGCCGCCAACTACTATTTCTTTAGTGTTTTCGTTTTCGATTGCTTCGCGGTATTCTCGGATTACTTTGCTTACGTCGTATTTATGCTGTTTGCAAGTATTTTTTATAATATCTATGGCTTGGTCTGCCCTTTCGGCGTGTGTTCCTATTAGTAATGTGTTAGTGCCCACCTTCAAAAAACCGCCCGTTGACGACATCTTGGTTACGGAAAATCCGCCTTTAAGGAGCGATTTTATCAAAGGCTTTGTGTCGCTTTTGCTCACTACGGCAATTATAAGCTTCATTTTCCCCTCTTCCCCCTGATTGTCTTATTACAATATCTTATTATACAATAAACCAAAATATCAAATCAATTTATATAACACCGCGCTCAATTAGCGCATCTATCATCAGCCTAAAAGTGCGCTCTTTATCGCCGGAAGCGTCAATACTTATTATTCTTTCGGGATATTGCTCTATTAAACTCAAAAAACCCTCGTAAACCTTCTGGTGAAAGGCTATGTCTTCGTTTTCCATGCGGTCGTTTTGGTCTTGTCCGCCCTTTCTCAAAAAGGCGTTTACGGGCGGAACGTCCAAAAATATGGTCGCGTCAGGCCAGCAATTAGGGGTGGTTAATTCAAATATTTTTTTGACTATGTCTGTTCCCAAACCCCTGGCGTAACCTTGATAGGCCAAAGTAGAATCTATAAATCTGTCGCAAATGACATATTTGCCCGATTGCAAAGAAGGCAAAATAAGTCCGTTGACATGTTCCACTCTTGCAGCGGTGTAAAGCAATAATTCGGTAATACCCGACATTTTTTTAAGGTTGGGGTTTAAGATAAGTTCGCGGATTTTTTCGGCTTCAGGAGTGCCGCCAGGCTCTCTAGTGTCAACCACTTCAATATTCTTGCTTTTTAAATATTCGATTAAAAGCTTCTTTTGGGTGGTTTTGCCGCTGCCGTCGCAACCTTCGAATGTGATAAATTTCGCTTTCATTGGTGACCTAAAAAATTAAAAAACTATTAAAGCGGCTTGCCCTACCGCTTTATTAATTTTAACACAAAATATCTTACTTTAACACTAGAATTTTGCCGTTGTTAAGCCCAAAGGTGTTATTGGACGAAAGAATTTCTATAATCTCTTTGGTTATAATCTCGCCTCTGGCTATTACGGGCAAACAAGGCGGGAACAAGCCGGCTTCTATCGCGCTTATACGCCCTTCGCTTTCTTGCAAATCCACGTATTCGGTTTCTCTCATGGACGCGTCTATAAAGCTTAGCGCTCTTGCGGGCTTGATAGGGATACGCTTGCTGTAATCAAACGAAGGAAGGTCTTGAGCCTTTTTAAATAAGTCTTGAAGGCCCTCGCTAAGTTTTTTTACGGTTTCTACAGTGTCCACTATGGAAACAATAAAGACAATGTATCTTTCGTTGCCAAACTCGCAATAAATATTATGATATTTTTGCAAAAACCTGTCCGCTTGCGAGCCGTTTATGTTATAAGGCTTTAGATCAATGACTATGCGGGTAAAGTCGTCGTTTTTCACCCTAAAAGGCAGATATTTTTCAACGGCGTCTTTTAAAGTGTTGAAATGCTCGGCATGCTCAATTAAATATTCGGTAGCAAACTCAAGCCCTGCCAAAAACAAAAAAGACGGACTGGTAGTAGTGCTCAAAGCCAGTATATTTTTTACGGCTTTTTCGAGCTTTTCGTCGTTGACATTTAAATAAGCGGTTTGGGTAAACGCGGGCAAAGTCTTGTGCGCGCTTAAAACGCAAGCGTCTGCAAACTCCGTGGCGTTGGGAGGAAGGCTCTCTGCCGCCCCAAAATGCGCCCCGTGCGCCGCGTCGACTAATAAGTATCTGTCGCCTATTATGTCTTTTATCGCTTTTAAATCGGCGTCAAAACCGTAATAATTGGGCGCAGTCAAAAACACAGCTTGGGCGTCAGGGTTGGCCGCTATCGCCTTTTCTATAATCTTAGGGGAAAGCGGCATTGATATATCTTCGCTGATTTCGTTTTCTACTATTATCGGCTCGACGCCCGACAACAGGCACCCGTTAAAAATAGACTTATGGGAAGCCCTTGCCACTATAATTCGGCCTTTGGGCAGAGCGGAAATTAAGGTCAAAATGCCGCTCGTAGTGCCGCTAATTAAATAATGCGTATATTTTGCGCTATAATAGTGCGCGGTTTTTTTTTCCGCGGCGGACAAATAGGAAGTGGTGCTGCCGTAACCCACCAAATCCAATTCGGTTATGTCTAAAGCGTCTAACAGTCCTTTATGCCCGGGCGTATGAAATCTTAACGGATTGTTTCGGGCGTATTGTTTTATAAGCTCGTATATGTTCATTAGTAAAACCTTTACATACTATATTTTGTTGCATTTTGCTTAAGATAATTTATTGCGTCCCACGCTTGTTTGTTAAAAATATCTTGGGATTCCGCGTTAAATACGCCCTTGTTTCCGCCGCCGACTTTGTTAGATAAATTGGTGCCGATGACGCCTATATAATATTTGGTTTGTTGCTGCTGATCATAGAAGAAAAAGATATTAGGCCCAAGCGAATTTAATTCAATGCCGTATCTAATATTGAGAAGCTCGTCGGGTATTTCCAAATCCTCGAATTCTTTTTTTATCTCTTGTTTTTGAGCCTCGTCCAAAACAAAATACGCGGTAAAATCGTTTTCTTTTAGATAAGGTTCTATTACCGTAGTTTTATTATCGGCAGTAACTGTAAAGCCCTCAAAAACGCTGCCCTTAATGCTCTGGTTTCCCAGTTTAAAATCATAATTAAAATCCAAACCTACCAGCCTGCCGGTCGCGGCAAGATATCTAAAAGCGTCTTCTCGGGCTATGACTAAGTCGTGTGTGTTAAAAGAAGTAGAAAGAATCGCGAAAATAGAGGATTTATCGTTATAATCGTGATATACAAAGTTGACTTCTTTAACGGAATCGTCGCCTAAGCCGTTTAGATAATTTACAAAGTCAGTTTCAAACTCTTTGGTCTTTTCGTTTGAAACTCCCACCATTACAAAAAAGTCTATCTTTTGATAGTCTTTTATTTTATCCAGCATGGAATAAATAAAATACCATAAAAAGATAGCTATCAATATAAAGATTATATACTTAAACCAATCATATTCTAAATGATTGTTAAGTCTTTCTTTAGTTATCTTGTTATCCATCATTCCTTTCTAGGTTTCATAGTAGGGAATAATATTACGTCCCTTATGGACGGGCTGTCTGTCAAAAGCATTACGAGCCTGTCTATGCCTATGCCTAATCCGCCGGTAGGAGGCATGCCGTATTCAAGAGCGGTGACAAAATCTTCGTCGTTCATCTGGGCTTCTTCGTCGCCTTCCACTCTCTTTTGGGCTTGCTCCAAAAATCTAGCTCTTTGGTCTATAGGGTCGTTTAGCTCGCTGTAAGCATTGGCCATTTCTCTGCCGCCTATAAACATCTCAAACCTTTCGGTAAGCCTAGGGTCAGAGGGCTTTTTCTTGGCCAAAGGCGAAACTTCCACGGGATAATCTATAACAAAGGTAGGCTGAATCAGCTTGTCCTCTACCAATTGGTCAAACGCGTCGTATAAAAGCTCGCCCCAAGTGTTCGCCTCGGTCTCGACGCCCTTTGCTAAAACTTCTTTCTTTAGTTGATTAATATCATCGGTCTTAGAAAAATCTATGCCTACATATTCTTTTACGGCGTCCAGCATAGAAAGCCTTCTAAAAGGCGTGGATAAATCAATAGACACGCCGTTATAGGTTATATTCTTATCGGACTTTAGCTTGTCCAAAACATAGCTGTATATATTCTCGGTCAAGACCATCATGTCGTTGTAATCGCAATAAGCCGCGTATAATTCTACCATGGTAAACTCGGGATTGTGCTTTACGCTCATACCCTCGTTTCTAAACATTCTGCCCAGCTCATATACCTTCTCGAATCCGCCTACTATAAGCCTCTTTAGGTACAACTCGGGCGCAATACGCATATACATCTTTAGACCCAAAGTGTTGTGATAGGTCTCAAAAGGACGCGCGTTCGCTCCGCCTACTATGGTATTTAAAATAGGCGTTTCGACTTCCAAAAATCCTTGAGAATCCAGGTATTCTCTTATAGCGGTTATTATCTTGCTTCGGGTGACAAAGGCTTCTTTAACTTCAGGGTTAGCAATCAAGTCAAGGTATCTTTGACGGTAACGAAGATCTGTATCCTTTAATCCGTGATATTTCTCAGGCAACGGCAGCAAGGACTTGCTCAAAAGCTCGATTTTTTCCACATGGACACTTATCTCGCCCTTTTGAGTTCTAAATACCTTGCCGCAAACTCCTAAGATATCGCCGATATCCCATTTTTTGAACTCTTCATAGTCCAGCTCGGGCGTGTCCGCTCTGACATAGATTTGGATTTTTCCCAAATTGTCCTGCAAATGCGCAAAGCTGGCCTTGCCCATAATCCTTCGGGTTATCATTCTGCCCGCGATTTTGACGTCTTTGCCGTCTAGTTCGTCAAAATTGTTGATTATATCCAAAGAATAATGGGTTTTATCAAAACGCGTCTTTTCGTAAGGATTCTTGCCTTCTTGGATGAGCGCGTCAAGCTTTTCCTTTCTTTGCAAAAAAATCTCGTTTTGATCCTGTTCTTGAATTGCCGTTTCTAATTCGTTTGACATACTATATCCCTTAAGTTTTTTTAAGTTGAAATAAATATGTTTATTAGCTAATCTTCAAAATCTTAAATTTAATCTTGCCCGAAGGAACAGTTACCTCGACTACATCGTTTTGCTTATGTCCCAATAGCGCTTTGCCGATGGGAGATTCTTTGCTCAATTTGTTTTGGTCGGGGTCGCTTTCGGCCGCGCCCACGATTTTGTAAGTAAACTTCTCGTTTAAATCCAAGTCCAAAATCTTAACAGTGCTGCCCACGCTTACCACGTCCACATCGTGCTGCCCTTCCTCTATAACGATAGCGGTGCGCAGTTTGTTTTCAATCTCAAAAATTTCCCCTTCGATCATCGCTTGTTCTTCTTTCGCGGCGTCGTATTCCGCGTTCTCGCTGATATCGCCGAATTCTCTAGCTTCTTTAATGCGTTCGGCGACTTCGCGTCTTGCGACATTTTTTAAATAGTTTAATCTTTCCTCAAGCTTCTTTTTGCCTTCAGCTGTGATTTCTTGCGGCATTTTATAAGCTCCTTTAAATTAAATAATTGTCTTATTTAATTGAAATATTATATATTATGCTATTGCTAAAGTCAATCTATCTTGTAAAAACATTTAATTGTATTTTAGCGGCTTGTGTTTGTTAACTTGATTAAAACAGATTAAAAATATACATAAACAAAGAGCTTTTAGATAATTATATGCCTAAAACTATCCAAAATGAATTATTTTTTTCGAGCTTGGACGAATTCTTCTATGCGTTTTAAGGCTTCGGTAAGACTCTTTAAGCCGGTAGCGTAACAAGCCCTTACATGATATTTTCCAAACTCGCCAAAAACCGAACCAGGAATCACAGCTACATGTTTTTCTTCCAATAACCTTTCGGCAAATTCGTCTCCGTCCATTCCGGTAATTTCCACGTTGGGAAATGCGTAAAACGCGCCGCGCGGCTCAAAGCATTTAAGGCCCATCTCGTTAAATCTATGTACCACCAGCCTGCGCCTTTTGTCGTAGTCCTGGCGCATAGCCAAAATATCCGACCAGTTATCAGCCGCGCCGCCCTTTAAGGCTTCGATTGCGGCGTGTTGCGAAAAGGTAGGCGCGCACATTATGGTGTATTGGTGAATCTTTATTACGTGCTTTAAAAATTCTTTGGGCGCCGCCAAAAATCCAAGCCGCCAGCCCGTCATAGCGAACGCCTTGGAAAAACCGTTTATTACCACCGTTCTTTCTCTTAAGCCGTCCAGCGAAGCAATGCTTGTATGTTTAGCGCCGTAAGTCAGATAGCTGTATATCTCGTCCGAAATGACGATTAAATCGTGTTTAATTATTATGGGCGCTATTTTCTTTAGGTCGTCTATATCCATATAAGCGCCCGTGGGGTTATTGGGATAGGGCAAAATAATAGCCTTGGTTTTAGGAGTAATGGCGCTAAGCAGATTTTCGGGCGTTAGTTTAAAATCGTCTTTTAATTCGGTCTTTACCGGCACCGCAACTCCGTCGCACAGCGTTACGCAAGGATGGTAAGACACATAGGACGGCTCCGGTATCAAAACCTCGTCGCCCGTTGAAATAATAGTTCTTAACGCCAGGTCTATGGCTTCGCTTGCGCCTACCGTAACCAATATTTCGTCGGCAGGGTTATATTTTAGCCCGTACATGCCGTCTAAGTATAAACTTATTTGCTCTCTTAAGGCGGGCATGCCCCAGTTTGAAGTATATTGCGTATAGCCCTTTTGAATGCTTTTGATAGCGGCGTCTCGTATAGCCCAAGGCGTAACAAAATCGGGTTCGCCCACGCCCAAAGAAATAGCATCGGGAATTTCGTTGACCAAATCAAAAAATCTTCTTATGCCGCTTGGGCGCAACTTTTTGACTCTGTCGCTTATTCGGCTCTCGTAATCAAACATATACAGGCAGCCTCTTATTCAATTCTCCGTTTAGCAAGACTCCGCCGTCTTTATATTTTTTCAATATAAAATGGGTGGCAGTGCTTATGACTTTATCTAAGGTTGAAAGTTTTTGGGAGACAAACATAGCAACTTCTTTTAGGGTTTTGCCCTCGACTATGACCGCCAAATCGTAAGCTCCGCTCATCAGATACAGGCTTTTGACTTCCTCAAACTGATATATCTCTTCCGCAATAGCGTCAAAGCCCCTGTTATGCTGGGGCGTTACCTTAACTTCTATAAAAGCCTCGACCAAGTCTTTGCCCAACTTTTCTTCATTGATTACGGCGGTGTATTTTACTATAATGCCCTTATCCTCAAGAGACTTTATAGTGTCTTTTACCTTTTGCTCGTCCGCGCCAAGCATTACGGCTATTTCCTTAGGCGCGCGCCTTGAATCTTCCGTCAAGATTTTTATAATATCTTGTTCTAACTTGGTCATTTTGAACTCCTTTATTAAAGGTTTTTGGCTTTAACTATTGTATATGCTATTGCTCTAATTAGGTGTGTTTTTATGAATTCTTTACGCTGTTTAACAATCCGCCCATAAGCAGCATCTTTTTGGCGCGCTCGCTTATGTTCAGCCTGGTCTTAATGACTTTATTTTTGGTTATATTTTTAACTTCGACTTCGCCGCTTAAAACCTGCTCGGGAGCGTTTTCGATTACCAATTCGTCGTCTTGGGATAAGTCTTGATAATCGTTAGCGTCTATAATTTCCAAAGGCAAGATGCCGTTGTTTATAAGATTGTCTCTATGAATTCTGGCAAAGCTCAAAGCCAACACGCCCTTTATGCCCAGATACAAAGGCACGAGCGCGGCGTGTTCTCTGGAAGAGCCCTGTCCGTAGTTGATACCTGCTACCAAAAATCCGCCGCCAGCGCTTTTAGCCCTTTGGGGAAACTCGCTGTCTACGGGCGTTAAGCAGTAATCGGACAGATAAGGAATATTGGATCTAAACGGCAAGAGTTTTGCGTTGGAAGGCATTATATGGTCGGTTGTGATATTGTCTTCCATCTTTAACAATACCTTGCCCGACACCTTTTCGGGTAGCTTGGTGTTAATCGGGAAAGGCTTGATGTTTGGCCCTCTTACGATTTCTATATTAGGGAAGTCCTCGGGCTTTAAAATTAAGTTATCGTTAATTTCAAACCTCTCGGGCATTTGGACTTTTATGGTTTCTTTGAAATAGTCTTTGGGCGAGACGAAATGACCGTGCAAAGCGGTCAAAGCCGCGGTTTCCGCGCTTACCAGATATACTTGGGCGCTCTTAGTTCCGCTTCTGCCAAAGAAGTTTCTGTTAAAGGTTCTTACCGAAACGGCGTCGGTTTTGGGCGCTTGTCCCATGCCGATACAAGGACCGCAAGCGCATTCTAGTATTCTCGCGCCCGCGTTAATCATGTCATATAAGGCGCCGTTAGCCGCGAGCATGCTTAATACCTGCTTGCTTCCCGGGCTTATGGTAAGGCTAACATTGGGGGCTACAGTCTTGCCCTTTAGTATTGCCGCTACTCTCATCATGTCAATATACGAAGAGTTCGTGCAGCTTCCGATACATACTTGATCGACTTTTATATCCGTAAGTTCGCTTACTTTTTTTATATTATCGGGAGAATGCGGGCATGCCGCCAAAGGCTCTAACTGCGACAAATCAATTACAATCTTGCGATCATATTGCGCATCCTCGTCGGCGGAAAGTTCCACAAAATCCTGCTCTCTGCCTTGAGCCTTTAAGAACTGTCTTGTCGCTTCGTCCGAGGGGAATATGCTGGTAGTCGCGCCGAGTTCCGCGCCCATATTGGTTATGGTGGCGCGCTCGGGAACGCTCAAGGTTTTTACGCCCTCGCCGCTGTATTCAATTATCTTGCCCACTCCGCCTTTTACGCTCAAAATTCTCAAAACTTCCAGGATTACGTCTTTTGCGGAAGTGTTGTTTTGAAGTTTGCCTTTTAATTCTATGTTCATGATTTCGGGCATTATAAGGTGATATGCTCCGCCGCCCATCGCCACGGCTACGTCCAAACCTCCTGCTCCTATCGCGAGCATTCCCATTCCGCCTGCGGTGGGCGTATGAGAGTCCGAACCCAAAAGCGTCATTCCGGGAACGGCAAAACGCTCCAGGTGGACTTGATGGCAAATACCGTTGCCGGGCTTGGAAACATAAACGCCTTTGGAGAGCGCGACGCTTGTAATATAAGCGTGGTCGTCGGCGTTTTCAAAGCCGGTTTGCAAAGTATTGTGGTCTATGTAAGCAACCGACCTCTTAGTCTTGACTTTATCAATACCCATAGCCTCCAGCTGAAGATATGCCATAGTGCCGGTGGAGTCTTGGGTTAATGTTTGGTCTATTCTTATGGCAATTTCCTCGCCGGGAATCATTTTTCCTTCAACAAGATGCGCTTCGATGATTTTGTACGCCAGACTTTTTTTCATATACCCTTTTCCTTTTGTTTTTTACTCTTATATTTTTTGCTTATTTTAACACACTGAATAAAAAAAGTAAACGCATAAATAACGCATATATATTTATACGCCAAAATATATTTTTATACCATGATTAATTTACGCTAATAAATACGACTAATCTTCGTCTTTGCAGTATTCCAAAATCAATTTATCAAAATCTACAGCTTCCACAAAGTCGCCTTTGGTAAACTGGGTATTATTAAAAGACGTGAAATGATTGATATGTTTTTCTAAAATCACAGGCGTGGGAATATCCAGCTCGTTGCAGATATTAGAAACATAATCAAAGAATTTATTTTTGTTAAACTTTTCATCAAAATCTATTATAGCGTTTTTTTGAAGTTTGTCTTCTGTTAGCGTTCTAACCCAAATCGAAAACATTTAATTATTTCCTATTTTTTTAAGTCGTATATGCCGCCACTATTTCGCTAAAAAACATGGTGTGATAATTCTTAGTTTGATAAAACTGTTTTTTAATATTCTCGTCAAACAAGCTAAATCCTTCCATTCCGCCCTTATACAATACCTTACATTCCAGGTGAATGCCGCAATCCGCTACTATATAGGTATCGACAACGCGTGCTTTGGACGGGTGCAAATGCAGTTCTTTAAATTTATCGTAGTCTCTTCCAGAAATCTGTCCACATCTAACGAGCGCTTCGGATAAATCCTTTTGAGGCACGGATATGGTAAACTCGTGATATTTTTCAATTAGGTCATAAGTGTGGCGAGTGTATCTGATGGGCGTAATTATTATAGGCTTATTCCAAATATTGCCAATAGCGCCCCAGCTTAATGTCATAACGTTGGGCGGATTTTTGCCCGCCACCAAAAACACGCCCATTCTTTCAAGGACTCTTAATGTTTCAAGATATATCTTTTCTCTAGAAGTCATAATTCCCCTGCCTTTTTTTGTGTATTATATCATAAATGTTTTTTATTTGCTTATCATTTTAATTAATATGAGCGATTTTATAAAAAATAATTTCATTTTCAAAAAGCATAAAATTATTGTCATTAATAAAAATATTTAGTAAACTCTGTAATATGAAAAATTTAATTACGCTAAGAATAGTTCGCGGCGCCATTATTGCCGCTTTATACGCGGGACTTACCATATTATTGCAGCCTATCTCATACGGCCCCGTGCAGTTTAGAGTCGCCGAGGCGCTTACTATACTGCCGTTATTTTTTGTGGAAGCCATTCCGGGCTTGACGATAGGCTGTTTTTTGGCCAACGCCTATATGTTTGGGCCTATAGATATGATTTTTGGCTCGCTGGCCACCTTAATCGCCGCTATTCTGACACGATATTCAAAAAAACTTTGGCTGGGCGTTATCCCGCCTATCGTGATTAACGCGTTTGTCGTGCCTGCTATTCTTTTATGGGTGGGCGAAAAGATAGCGTATTGGTTTTCGGTTTTAACCGTAATGGCGGGGCAAGCGGGAGCTATAATAGGGATAGGCGCGCCGCTTTACTATGCGCTAAAGCCTTTGATAAATAAAGGCGTATTGAGAACATCTGATTCAAAAAATTAAAAGCGGCGTATAAAATAAAAAAATTAGGGCAATAATTAAATTGCTCATCATTTTCCCCCTTATAATAATATGAAAAAGGACAGCGAATTTAATACGCTGTCCTTTCCCTTTTTTACCTACCCTTTATGAAAACAGTATTTGGTTGATGATGCTTTCCAGATATTCTTGCGCGCCGCTTTCTACCTTGACTTCGCCCAAGCCTAGCGCGTATTCCGAAAGTTCTTTTAAGCTGGTTTTGCCTTCCACAATTTTCTTGCCTATGCCTTCGCTGTAGCTTCTATATCTATTAGCGATAAAATCGTCTATTCTGCCGTCGGTGAGTATCTTGTCTGCGGCAATCAAACCTGCCGCGAAAGCGTCCATACCCGCGATATGCGCTATAAAGATATCCTTAAATGTGTTAGAGCTTCTGCGCGCCTTGGCGTCAAAATTCAAACCGCCTTTTGTAAATCCGCCCGCGGACAGCACTTCATACATGCAAAGAGTGGTTTGATAGATATCGGTGGGGAATTGGTCTGTATCCCAGCCCAGCAAGGTATCGCCTTGGTTTGCGTCTATCGAGCCGAACATGTTATTGGTTCTTGCCACTCTTAACTCGTGTTGGAAAGTGTGACCGGCCAATGTCGCATGGTTTGCTTCGATATTTAACTTAAAATGCTTATCTAGCCCGTAAGTCTTTAAAAAACCTATTACGGTGGCCGCGTCAAAATCATATTGATGCTTGGTGGGTTCTTTGGGCTTAGGCTCTATGTAAAAATCGCCCTCAAAACCTATGCTTTTTGCGTAATCTACGGCGAGCCATAAAAATCTTGCCAGGTTATCCAATTCCAGTTTCATATCGGTGTTTAGCAAAGTTTCATAGCCTTCTCTGCCGCCCCAAAAGACATAGCCTTGACCGTCCAGTTCTTTGGTTGCGTCCAGCGCCTCTTTTACTTGAGCGGCGGCATAACAGAACACATCTGCCGAAGGCGAGGTAGCCGCGCCGTTCATATATCTGGGATGGTCAAACAGTTTAGCTGTGCCCCACAGCAGTTTTTTGCCGTATTGCTGCTCTAGTTCTTTTATCAACTTGACCATTTCTTTTAGATTTCTATTGCTTTCCGCCAGCGTTTCGCCCTCGGGCGCTATATCGCGGTCATGGAAACAATAAAAATCAATATTAAGTTTGTCCATAATTTCAAAAGCGGCGTATGCCTTTAGCCTGGCTATTTCCATCGGAGTTGAGCCGCCAAAGCTCTTGTCTATGGAGCCCGAACCAAACATATCCACTCCCTCGCCGCACAAGGTATGCCAGTAGCTCATGGCAAACCTTAGATGTTCGCGCATCTTTTTTCCCCTAATAATTCTATCAGGCTCATAAAATTTAAAGCTCAAAGGGTTTTTGCTGTCCTTGCCTTCGTATTGGATTTTAGGAATATCTTTAAAAATTTCTTTCATATTAATCAACCTCGCTTAATGCTTTAAATCTATTTTTTAAATCGCCGTATAGGCTCTTATAGATTTCGTAGTATTTGTCGTATTTTTCGGAGGCTTCAAAATTAGGCGTCTTTTTGTCTTCTAATTTTATAATAGAATCGCAGGCGCTTTTAACATCTTTATAAAGGCCGGCGCCTACACCCGCCAAAATAGCGACACCCAAGCAACCTCCCGCGTCCTGTTGCAAAGTATAAACATCGTATCTGAAGTTGTCCGCCAGCATTTGACGCCAATACGGGCTCTTCGCCCCGCCCCCGCCGGCTACGATATATTCGGGCTGAATTCCCATTTCGATTAAAATATTTAGGCAGTCTCTTTGGCTATATGTTACGCCCTCGATGACTGCGCGGGCAAAATGCGCCTTGGTATGTATATTGCTTATTCCAAAAAACACTCCGCGCGCGGCTGTGTCCAGGTGGGGCGTTCGCTCGCCCATAAGATAAGGCAGGAAAATAAGGTTATCCGCGCCTATTTTTATGTCTTGCGCTTGTTCCATGATTAAATCATAAATTTCTATATTTTTCTCTTTGGCCTCTCTAATTTCAGCTTGGTAGAAGTTGTCTTTTAGCCACTTTAGGCTAAGACCTGCGCCTTGGGTGACGCCCATTACATGCCACTTGCCTTCGACAGCGTGGCAGAAGGTATGAACTCTGCCAAGTATGTCTATCAACGGCTGCTCGGTATGAGCAAAAACCACGCCGCTAGAGCCCAGGGTGTCCGAAATTCTGCCTTTGTCTATAATGCCGTTGCCTATGGCGCTGGCCGCCTGGTCGCCCGCGCCGCCCGCTACGGGCGTTCCGACAGCAAGCCCGGTCTCTTGAGCGGCCTCGTAAGATATAACGCCGCTTATATAAGAGCTCTCAAAAACCTCGGGCAAAATTTTGGCATCAATTTCCAACATTTCGCAAAGCTCGCCCGACCAGGTTCTCTTAGGCACATCCAAAAATTGCATACCGCTGGCGTCGCTTACCTCGGTAGCCAAAACTCCCGTGAGTTTAAATCTTATATAATCTTTGGGCAGCAAAATGTGAGAACATTTACGATAAACATCGGGTTCGTTTTCCCTAACCCATAATAATTTGGCGGCGGTAAATGCGGGCATAGCGGGATTGGCTGTGATTTCTATAATCTTATTGCCGCATTTTTGCGCTATTTCTCTGGCTTGCCCGTCGCTTCGACCGTCGCACCAGATAATAGAATTTCTTAGAAGGTTCTTGGAAGCATCCAGCATTACCAGCCCGTGCATCTGTCCCGAAAGCCCGATCCCCGCTATATCTTTAGGATCAATCCTACTCTTATTCAATACTTCCCTAATGCCCAGGACGGTCGCCCTCCACCAATCCTGCGGGTCTTGCTCCGCCCAGCCGTTTTTGGGCTGGATTAAATCATAACCGTGCAAAGCCGACGCGATTATCGCGCCATATTGGTCAAACAAAACAGTCTTGGTTCCGCTCGTGCCGACATCTATACCTATAAGATATTTCATTCTCCACCCTCTCTTAATTCAATTTTTAAAACGGTTATATCATCGTATTTTGACGGCGCTATATCCGCAAAGGTATATTCGGGGTAATTGGCCGCAACCCATTCGGTCATAATTTTTATTTCGCTAAAATCCTTTAGCAATGATATCTTTACTACATCTTTTTTATCTATTGAAGGCAAGACCAGCGGGCCAATAGGGCGCTCGTAAATATGCGCGTAAATAATGTTATCTTTTTTGGTGTATCTGCCCCATTCAGGTTTAGGCAAACCGCTGTTACCGCAGCCGTAAATACTCTCTCCGTATCTCTTTAGCCACTGGCCAATTTTTTGCAAAACCTCAATAGACTCCCGCGGTATATTGCCTTTTGCGTCGGGCCCGACGTTTAATATCATATTTCCGCCTTTTGAAACGGCCTCGGTAAGTTTTTTTATCAAAAGTTCCGCGCTTTTATAATTCTTATCCGAGGCGTTATAGCCCCAAGATTCGTTTATGGTGGCGCAAATCTCCCAAGGCACTTCCTCGCCTGCCGAATTTATTATAGGCTTGGGCGGCATTAATTGCTCGGGACAGGCAAAATCGCCGCAGTAATAAGCGGGACTGTCGCTCAAAATGCTGCCAAGATTATCTCCCGCGGCATCCAGTCTTGAGTTTATCAATATATCGGGCTGGTATGAGCGTATCATTTTTACCAATTCCGTTGCCTTCCAATACTCGCCTTGACAAGCGCCGTAAGAAAAATCCAGCCATAATATATCAAGCTTGCCGTAATTGGTAACAAGCTCTTTTACCTGAGAATGCATGTATTCTAAATATTTAGAAAAATCTCTCGGTGTTTTGTAATCGGGATTACCACGCATGGGGTGAAACGGATCGTCATAGGCGGGGTAATGTTCGTGATGCCAATCCAACAAGGAATAATACAGCCCGACTTTTAGCCCTTGTTCTCTAAAAGCGTCCAAAAACTCTCGGACTACGTCTTTTTTTAGCTTGGTATTGGTTACCTTATAATCGGTATATTGACTGTCAAACAAGCAAAAGCCGTCATGGTGTTTTGCCGTCAAGACAGCGTATTTCATGCCCGCGTCAACCGCGCATTTTGCCCACGCGCGCGCGTCAAAATCCACGGGGTCAAACATATCGAGATATTTATCGTATTCTTGGTCGGGAATTCTTTCTATGCTTTTTATCCATTCGCCCCTTGCCGCAATAGCGTAAAGCCCCCAATGGATAAACATTCCAAACCTAAGCTCTCTAAACCATTTGCTGTTTTCAAATCGACTCATTCGATTTTCTCCAGACAAACAAAGCTATAAGGCTCTAATTCAATAACTCCCGAAACTTTTTGGGATTTTTCTATGTCCAAATACTCGCCGTCTAATTCCGCCTTGCCTTTTTCGCAAAACAGCTCGACTAGGCAATAGCCTGCCTTGGAACCGTTGGCTCTCTTAACTGCCAAGACATTGGGGCTGGTCTTAAGCGCGGGAAGACAATCGGCTTGATCCAGATAGTTTTTTATTAATTTGACTAGCTTATCTTTTTCGGGCATGGCGCCGAATAAAACTATCTTGCCTTGGCCTACTGCGCATTCCACGATGGCCGCTTTTTTGTTTATAACTTGGCTTGGCGAATTATATCTTGCCAGGACTTTGTGCTCGGGTTTTGTTTCAAAAACATCGTTCCAAATATACGTAGGGCTTGCGCCGCCGTCCTCAAATTCAAGCGTATTGTTCAAACATGTAGCAGGTATTTGATAGAGATTTTCCACGCCTGTTAATTTTTCTATTATTCCGAACACGCTGTCCCTATATTTTGCGTAATATTTATTTCTGATATCTGTAAGCGGTCCGGCAAGCCAAACGCCGCCATTATTAATCCAATCAATCAATCTCTCTACAAAATCACCCTCTTCCAGCGAAATCAAAAACGGCGAATATAAGACCTTTACGCCTTCTAAAGAAAGATTAGGATTATAAACCGCGGGCGCTATGCCGGCTTGAAGTAAGGCTTGATAGCAATTTAATAATTTCTCAACATAATTAAACCCGGGCACGATTTTTTGGCCTTCAAAAATGTTATATGCGTGGCTGGAAAAGCTCATACAAAATGACGGCTTTTGCGCTTTAAACTCGTCTAAAAATTGCTCGCATTTATTTAAGGTTTGATGGGATTTAACAATTTCATCAAAAGTATGAACGGGTTTGCCTTGCGAGGTTATTACCGAAGAATGCATTAACTCGGGGCCTGCATAATGCGCCCTAAAAAGCCAATACATATTCATCTCAGCCCCGAAGGCGAAAGGAATAAGGGTGTTTATATAATTAAAACCTATAGGATATTGGCTGGCGTTAACGCTGGTCGCTCCGTTTGCGGTAGTCGCCGTTTCGGTATTCCAAAACGGTCTGTCTTTAATGCGGGAAATATAATCCAACCAAAACGCGCATTCATAAAAATTTTCTTTGGAATTATAATGATTAATCATTGCCACGTCTAAGTTTTGGTTGGTAACGTAGTGGTCTTGCGACATAAATGTCATCATATCCGTGCCGATGGGCGCTTTTACGCCGTTCTCTCTCAAGATATCGGCTTGCCAAGAAATAAATGCGGCGTTGCTGCGCATTTGAAAGTCTATATATTCGGTAGTAAAAGACGGATGAGAGCCCCATTCTTTTATTTTGGGATATTCTATCTGTGAAAAGTCTTCATATTCTATGCTCCAAATTCTAAGCGCCAATTGCCTGTTTAAATTATCTATAGTGCCATACTTTTTTCTTAAATGGTTATAAAACTCCTGCATGCAATAGTCGCAGCGGCAGCCTTGCTGCCAGGGATAAATTTCATTGTCTATTTGCCAGCCTATTATTGCTTCGCTGTCTTTAAAATACTGCGCCATTTTTGAGACTATCTTATTAACATATTCTCTAAAAACAGGACTGTTAGGACAGCCGTGCCCCCGCCCGCCGTGGACGGCGTAAGAGCCGTTGTCGTCGCGCCTTAAGATTTCGGGGTGACTTCTCGTAAGCCAAATAGGCGGGGTGCAAGACGGCGTGCCAAGGATGGTGTAAATTCCGTTTTCGTATAATTTATCAACGACTTTTTTCAACCACTCAAAATTATATTCGCCCTCTCGCGGCTCAAACGCGCTCCACGCAAATTCGCCCATCCTCATTACATTAAGATGGGCTTTTTTCATATACTCAATATCTTGGTCAAGAGTTTCCAGATAATATACTTCAGGATAATACGCAGCGCCTAGATAAAATTTTGTCATCCTTTTCCCCTCATCGTTATTTTAAAGTTATTGTTATATTATCCGAATTTTTCTCCAGCAATAGACCTCTTTCTGTTAGAGTGGTTTTTGCGCCTTCTACTTGGGCGTCTTTTAGACCGTTGAGAAGTATATATTTTACTTCGCCTTCTGTTTTTATGTTTATTGTATTTCCGTCTTTAACGGCGCTGACTTTGGCTTGCCTTGTTAAATCGGCAGAGGTTACCAAGCACTCGGCGCCGGTTTGCAAATTAAATATTTCAAACACGGTATCTTTAATATAATCGTAATCCGGACGGTCATTGACGCTGCCTTTGGGTATAATGCTGTCAGGACGGACATATAAAGGCAAAGAGAAGAAGTCGTATTCTTTCTTATACCACTTACCGCCCTTGAGCATTTCGCCGCTTAGGTAATGCGTCCATTCTCCCTCAGGCAGATAAAACTCGCAAATATTATCGCTGGAAAATACGGGAGCGACCAGTAGATTTTTGCCTAACATGTATTGCCTGTCTAAATATTTGCATGTAGGCTCATCAAATTCAAAGAACATAGGACGCATTATGGGCGTGCCTTTTTGGTGCGCTGTAATAGACGCCTGATAAATATAAGGCATTAGGGAGCATTTTAAATTGGTAAAGAATTTTAAAACCTCGCATGCTTCCTCGTCATAGTTCCAAGGCACTCTGTAAGAACCCGAACCGTGAAGCCTGCTATGCGACGATAACAGTCCAAAAGCTACCCATCTTTTATATATGTCAGGCGGCGAGTTGTTTTCAAATCCTCCTATGTCGTGACTCCAATACGCAAAACCGCTGCACATCAAAGACAATCCGCCTCTTAGGCTTTCCGCCATAGAATTGTATGTCGAATTGCAATCGCCGCCCCAATGAACCGGGAACTGCTGACCGCCCGCGCAAGCGCTTCTTGCAAACACAATCGCCTCGTTTTCGCCTTTCTTTTTCTTTAGCAACTCAAACACGCATTTGTTATATAAATAAGAATAATAATTATGCATGCCCATGGAATTTGAGCCGTCGTAATAAACAGCGTCTTCGGGAATCTTTTCGCCAAAGTCGGTCTTAAAGGCGTCCACGCCCATATCCAGCAATTTTTCCAGTTTGTCCGAATACCATTTATAAGCCGCGGGATTGGTAAAATCCACTATAGCCATGCCCGCCTGCCATTCGTCGCGCTGATAAACCGAGCCGTCTTTGCGTTTTAGGAAATAGCCGTTTTTTAGGCCCTCTTCAAACATTTCGGTCTTTTGAGCTATATACGGGTTAATCCAAACGCATACTTTAAGACCCTTTTGATGCAACCTATCCAGCATTCCTTTAGGATCGGGGAATGCCTCGCTATCCCATACCAAGCCGCTCCATTCAAATTCTTTCATCCAAAAGCAGTCAAAATGGAATGTGCTCAGCGGGATTTTGCGCCTTAACATTTCGTCTATAAAAAAGTTGACCGTGTTTTCGTCATAATTGGTGGTAAACGAAGTAGATAGCCACAATCCATACGACCACGCCGGAAGCAGCGCGGGCCTTCCGGTAAGCTGGGTATATTTATCCAAAATATCCGAAGGGGTTTTGCCGTAAATGATTACATATTCTAATTCCTCGTCCTCAACCGAAAATTGAGTTTCCTCGACCTTTTCGCTGCCTATCTCAAAAGACACAAGGTCGGGCGTGTTGACAAAGATTCCATAACCCTTGCTGCTTATAAAAAACGGAACATTCTTATATGAAACTTCGCTTGCGGTTCCCCCGTCAGCGTTCCAAATATCCACTACCTGACCGTTCTTTACAAAGGGCGTAAATCTCTCGCCGCCGCCGTAAATGCACTCTCCGATATCCAGTTCAAGACCGTTGACGATGTATCTGGTTTTGGTGTTTTTATCGGTCATTATGGATAAAGATTTGTCTAAATATCCCGTGAGCTTTTTTCCGTTGGCGTAAAAGGATATGTTAAACGGCTTTTTCTGGGCGCGCATTACAAGCTCGCCCGAGGTAATCTCCGCGCCGTTTTTTGTTATTTGGATGTCTATGTCTTTAGCTTCCCAGACAAACTTTTTTATCTTTTTCTTTCTGCCTTTATGGCCTATCAACCTAATGCTAATACAATCTTGAAGCGGAGAATACGCCTCAATTGTCATCAATCCAAGATTTAACGTGTGATACCTAAATTCAATATTTCTAAAGGGACAATACATTGTCAATAGGTTTTTGGATTGCCTTATGTCCCTAATTTCGCGCGCATATTCGGCGTTAAATTGCTCCTTAACAGTCCATAGTCCTTCGGTAAATTTCATTCTATCACCTTTTAATGAATATTTTTTTGCATAAGGATGTCTTTTGTAATTGTGCCATTTTTTGCGTATAGCAAAGCCTATTTCCGCCGCTTCGCATAATCAATTTACAATAATATTTGGCAAAAATCAATTTTCTGACATATTTTTTTGGTAAAAATATAGATATTGACAAAGTAATTTCAATTATATTAATATTGATATATAGATTATAAAATCAAAAAATTTAAAAATATATGTCAATTATTTTAAAAATAAGCCAAAAATTGCTCTTAAAGATTTAATAAAAAATTAATTTGTGGGGTGGATAGATATGAAGGAAGAAATGGTTAACTCCATGTATGAGTTGTTAAGAGATCGCGGCAACGACCTTTACATAAGATATGCGGATTTTGACCATTGCGACGTTCATTTTCACCAGTGCATAGAATTGGCCCTTCTTGAAGCGGGGGAAATGGTAGTTACCGTTAACGGCAAGAGCGAGGCTTTCAAGCGCGGCGAAAAAGGCCTGGCTTTTATAGCAAGTTACGATGTGCACCACATCTTGCGTTCTGACGACAGCAAGATTATTATTTGCATTATTCCCGCGTTCTTCTTAAAAGGCTTTTTTGAGGCCGCGAATGAACAAAACTACCAAAGCTGTTTTATAAAAGACCAGGAGTTTATAGAAAAAATTTGGTTGCTGTTAAAAGAGCTGATGGAGCACAAAAACAGCAATCTGTTATTGGTAAAAGGGATTATTTACACTATCTTAGGTCATTTAATAGAGAGCAAAAAATTAAAAACCGCGAATATCCCCGCCCCTAAACAACTTACTCAAAAGGTTTTGGAATATCTCAACAATAACTTTAAATCAAAGATTACTTTGGACACGCTTGCAGAAGAATTTAATTACAGCAAATACTATTTCTCTAAAATTTTTAATCAATATTTCGCTTGCAACCTATCAACCTATGTTAACATGCTAAGAGCAACCTATGTAGCCTCGCAGCTAAACGAAAACTCCAACCATAAGAATATAGTGGAACTTGCGTTTGAAGCGGGATTTGACAGCATGAGAACTTTTTATAGGAGCTTTTTACAACTATTCAAGACAAGCCCCAAAAACTTCAAAAAGCAAATGTATCTTTCGCAAAATTCTTGATAAAAGAAGAAGCGGCCCAAAATTCTTTGAGCCGCTTCTTTATATATATGATAAGGGGGAAAATGATGAGCTAATTTATTTTTTTGTCCGTATCAATCTAGCTTACGTGCAAATTATAATCTGTTATATATATTTTGTCAACGTTTTTAATGTGACTTTTTTACACAATTATGCAACAAATCTATGCCAATTTTTTCCAATTAGTCGTGAGGATCTATTTCTATTCTCTTATCAGCCTCAAAGACCAAGCCCACCGTGCCGGGTCCGGTATGGCTTCCGATTACGGGACCTATGTAACCTATTTGGACTTCTTTAACCGAAGTTTCTTCCAAAATCATATTTTTTAACAGTTCGGCGGTTTCGTAGTCATCTGCGTGCGCAATATACGCCAAATTAACGTCCTTTTTACCGTATTTTTTTAGGGCGTTGACCGCGTATTTTAGCGTCTTGGCTACCCCTCTTTCTTTGTCAAAGGGGCAGAGTTGGCCTTTGTGGTTAATAACGATAATGGGACGGATGCCCAAAACCGTGCCGACCATAGCGACAGCGGGGCTTATGCGTCCGCCTCTTTTTAGGTGGAACAAATCTTTTGCGAATATCCAGTGATGAACTCTATTGATTACCTCTTCAAGATGTTCGGCGACTTCTTGGGCGCTCTTGCCCTCGTCCCTTAAGCGCCTCGCCACGTCCAAAACATATCTTTGGCCTTGGGTAGCGCCTTTTGAGTCTATGGCGTAAATCTTTCTGCCGGGATATTTTTCCATAACTTCTTTGGCCGCTTGTTTTGCGTTAGCGGCGGTTGCCGACAATCCGCCGGACAAAGAAATATGGACAATATCGCCCTCTTCTTCTTGAAGCCATTTTTCAAAATATTCGGCAGTTTCAAAAGGCGATAATTGGGTGGTCTTAGGCATTTTGCCCGACCTTAATTTATCATAAAAATCCTTATATTCTTGATCGCTGTCAAAATTGTCTCGGTATTCGACATCGTCTATTATGTAAGCCATGGGAATATATTTAATGTTGTATTTCTTTAAATCGCTTTTAAAATAATCGCAGCATGAATCCGCTGAAAGAATAAAACTCATAATTCGACTCCTTATGATAAAAAATAATATAAATACCCTATAAATATAATATTTTTTTGACATTTTGGCAATATCTTTTTAAAAAAAACATAGTATATGGGGATTTTTACCAATAAAAAAACATCTCTTTTAAAAAAGAGATGTTTTTATTAAATATATATTTATATTAAATATTAATCATCCCAATCGTCTTCTATGCTCTCGCACAAGTCGCAATCGTCCTCGCAGCAGCAATCGTCATGCTCAAAATCGTCCTCAACCTCGTAAACATCCGTAAAGATTTTGAGTTTGTTTTCTATATCCTGCTCGTCGTCGCGCTTGGGTTCGGAAATATCCTTATAAATATGCCATATTTCAGTGTATTCTTCATAGCTTTGAGGGGGTATTATGAGCAAGGGCGTTAAGGATTCTATCTCAATAAAGCGGTCGTTGGTATAAGATTCAAAGTTGCAGTTATAGTTAGGATATTGAGCGTTTTCATAAAAAGGAAATTCTTTAACCACCAGGTTATTATGGTTAAAATACGCCGCCCAGCCCCTGTGGCATGTAGCGCCTAATTTAAAGGGGTTTTTCATATCCATAGGTTTTACGGTAATGAATTTGTCGCCCCAATAAACTCTAGGGTCGTTCATAGAGCAATACGGCCAAAGGGCTACCGCCCTGTTGGCTATAGGCGTTGTGTCATGATTTGAATTGGGCACTACCAAAAGCCCGCCCACATCAAACATGGTAAGCCCCCACAACGCAACCTCTACATCAAACAGACCGTGATTTGTTATGCGGTGGTCAACATAAACCGTGCCGTCTTCATCCATAGTTACGCGCATAGACTTGGAAAGTTGAGTTTTTTGCTCTATTGCCGCGTGTAAAATAACTCCGTTTTCCAAAATCCTAAACTCAACGGGGCTGTTGTCGGGCTGATAGGTGCGGATAATGTCCTCGGGCGCGTGCCATAGCCTGTGGCCGCCGTAACCTACAAACTCTTCGCCGCCTGATTTGCCCGCAGTCTCGGGAAATACGGCCATGTGGTTTTTGCCGCCGTCTATTGAATAGCTGATTATTCTAGGTCCGACATCGGTAGTAACAATAACTTCTACTTCGCCGTTAGAAATGCTTATGCAGTTCTCCCAACCTTGAAAACTCTTTTTTTCGACTTTTACCATACTATTCTCCCTATTTATAATTATCTAACCTAAAATAGTATCCCCAAATTCTTAATCCAACGCGTCGTAAAATCTTACAAACTCGCCCTGATAAATCATTTTTATCATGCCCGTTCTGCCGTTTCTATGCTTTGCTATATGTAATTCTATCTCTTGCGGCTTGGAAGAAGACAAAACAATTTCCTCGTCTTTATTAGGTCGGTGAATAAACATTACTATGTCGGCGTCCTGCTCGATCGCGCCCGATTCTCTTAAGTCGGACAATTGCGGAGCGCTCTTTCTCTCTTCGCTTTTTCTGGATAATTGGCTCAAAAGCAGAATAGGAACATTTAATTCCTTCGCGGTTATCTTTAAAAACCTTGTTATGTCCGCAACCTGCTGGGCGCGCGTTTCATCGCCTATTTTGTTGGGGGTAATGAGCTGCAAATAGTCTATCATTACCACGTCTAAGCCTCTTTCTTTGCGCATTCTTAAGCATTTATTCAATATATCTTGAGGTCGAATAAAAGAAGAGTCGTCTATATACAACTCGCAATCGTCCAGTTTTTTTGTAGCGGCAAATACCCTGGCCCATTCTTCCGCGCTCAATTCTCCTCTTGACGCCTTGGTCATAGAAACGCCGCCTACGGAGCATATAAGCCTTTGCATTAACTGCTCTTTGGACATTTCCAGCGAGAATACCGCGCAATGCAGCTTAGGCTTTTGGCCTTCGGTAACCCTTCTGCCCTCGTTTAAGGCTATATTTGACATAATGTTCATTGCAAGCGCGGTTTTACCTACGCCGGGACGCGCAGCAATTAATATTAAGTCCGAAGGATGAAGCCCGTTTAAAACGCTGTCAATGCCTACGTAACCAGTGGGTATGCCCGCTCTTGAAGCGGGATCTTTTAGCTCGTCCAATTTTTTCAAAACAGGAACGGTTAGCTCTTTTACGTTGACCAATTCTTTGCGCTCTTGGGATTTGCTTATATCGTATAAAACGCTTTCCGTATTGGCCAAAACTTGCTCTGCGTCGTCGTTGTCGTAGGCTTGTTCGACCGCGTTGGAGCAGGTTTCTATTATCTTTCTAAGCAGTGCCTTGGATTTGACTATCTCGCAATGCTTTTTAAAATTTGCCGACGTGGGTACAACTGACGCCAACGAACTTATATATTGCACTCCGCCCACTTTCTGCAAATTGCCTAGGCGCTCTAACTCGTCCGTAAGGGTAATCACATCCAAAATATTATTGATGTCGGGACGGGACATAATGCTGTGCATCGCCTCGAAAATCAACTGATGCGCTTCGGAATAAAAATAATCTTGATGCAGCTCTTGAATTATGTAAGCGGCCGCGTTGTTGTCTATGAGCATACAGCCCAGCACCGCCTGCTCGGCGTCTAGATTGTGCGGCATCCTGCGCGCCGAAATCAACACGCTCCGCTTAGATTCTTTGGCTTTTTCTGCCATGTCCCCTCCCTAAAAAATCAAAAAAACGGTTATTAAACTAATTATAGCATAAAGCGTTATTTTTTGTTGGCTTTGTAGCGTTCGTCTTTATTTAGGATTTTTTTCCTTATCCTAAAGCTCTTGGGCGTTACTTCCAATAATTCGTCGTCGCCCAAAAATTCAAGCGCCTCTTCCAAGCTCAAAATTTTAGGCGGCGTCAGCCTTAACGCCTCGTCCGAACCAGCCGCGCGCATATTGGTAAGCTGCTTTTTCTTGCAAACATTGACCGTCAAGTCTTCGTTTTTGGGGTTTGCGCCGACTACCATACCCATATACACCTGCGCGCCGGGGGATATAAACAATTGGCCTCGCTCTTGGGCATTAAACAGCCCGTAAGTCGTAGCCTCGCCAGTCTCCCACGCAATGAGCGCGCCTACTTGGCGGCGGACAATCTCGCCCTTGAAAGGCTCGTATCCCCAAAAGATTGAGCTTAATATTCCTTCGCCTTTTGTGTCCGTTAAAAACTCTGATTTATATCCAAACAAGCCTCTTGTAGGGATTTTGAATTCCATTTTGATTCTGTCGCCGTGCGGAGTCATATTTACAAGCTCGCCCTTTCTCAATCCCATTTTTTCCATAATCGAGCCCACCGAATCGCTTGGCACATCGACTACCAGCATATCTATAGGCTCGTAAACTTGACCGTCTATTACCTTGGTCAAAACTTTGGGCATGCTTACTTGGAACTCGTATCCCTCGCGGCGCATGGTTTCGATTAATATGGACAAATGCATTTCTCCGCGTCCGCTTACCTTAAAAGCGTCGGCGGAATCCGTGTCGCTTACTCTTATGCTGACGTCCTTTAAGGTTTCTTTATATAACCTCTCTCTTAGATGCCTGCTCGTGACAAACTTGCCCTCTTTGCCCGCAAAGGGACTGTCGTTTACCGAAAAGGTCATTTCCACGCTGGGCTCGCTTATCTTGACAAAGGGCAACGGCTCGGGGTTTTCCATGTCGCAAATAGTGTCGCCTATAGTTACGCCCTCCATGCCGCTTACGCACACAATATCTCCCACCGTGGCTTTAGGGACGGAGACTCTGTTTAGCCCCTCGAATTGATAGAGATTGGTTACTTTGGCCTTGCGGGGCTGTCTTAAATTATGATAATCGGTAATTACTACGGGTTGGTTTATATAAATAGTTCCGCGTTCTATTTTGCCTATGCCGATGCTGCCCACGTAGTCGTTGTAGTCCAACGCCGAAACAAGCATTTGCAAAGGCCCTTCCGCGTCGCCGCTAGGGGCGGGAATATGTTTTATAATCGCTTCAAACAAGGGTTCTAAATTTGTGCCTTTATCTGTAGGCGAAGTGGAGGCCGTGCCCGCCCTGCCCGAACAATAAATAATAGGGCTGTCCAACTGCTCGGAGCTAGCGTCCAGTTCCAGCAATAATTCCAGCGTCTCGTCGGTAACTTCGGCGGGGCGCGCGTCGGGACGGTCTGTCTTGTTGATGCAGATTATTACTTTATGGTTTAATTCCAGCGCCTTGGAAAGCACAAATCTGGTCTGGGGCATAGGCCCTTCAAAAGCGTCCACTACCAGCAAAACGCCGTCCACCATCTTTAACACCCTTTCGACTTCGCCGCCAAAATCGGCGTGTCCGGGGGTGTCGACGACGTTGATTTTGTAGTTTTTGTATTTTATCGAGGTGTTTTTAGCCAAAATGGTTATGCCTCTTTCGCGCTCTAGGTCGTTAGAGTCCATAACCCTTTCTTGAACTGTTTGATTTTGTCTAAAGATTCCGCCTTGGCGGAGCATTTGGTCAACTAATGTGGTTTTACCGTGGTCAACGTGCGCTATAATAGCAATGTTTCGTATGTTTTGATTAGTCATTTGTTCTCACATCTTTAATGGCAAAATTTAAAATATTGTTAAAGTTCTCTCTTTAACATAGTTTTTGAATAATATTAAATTTTTATATGGAAAATATTTTACCTATAGTCATCCCCAAAAATCGAGGGAGGAACTTTAGGTTCGGGCGGCGAAACAGGTTCTATTTTAGGCGTTTTTTTCTTAATTACAAACGCTATTAAAACCAATACGCCGGCAAATACCGCCGTCAAACCTAGAGCTAAAACATACCAGCCTACTCTGTTGGGCTT
>DATCJN010000046.1:0-5445 GCA_036562755.1 Clostridia bacterium
GCATTGTCGCCGTATATGGTCTCATAATACGAAGTCAACGCATTTTGTAAATAATAAATATAAGTTCTAACATTCAGAATAACTTCGTTCGAATTCAATTTATTTTTTTGGCTGTTAAAGAATATTATATCGTCTTGGTCAATATGTTCTTGTTTTAATACCGAAGAAAGAGGGAAAGAAGGTTCGGGATACAGATAAAGATTGCCGCTGTTTACGTAAATATGGTTGGAGTCCTCCATCATACGACCTATATAGCCGTCGTTAACGAAGAACATACCGTGATAACCGTATAATATGGTTTGGGATAATTCGTATTCAAACCAATAATTAATAAAGTTATCCCTGTTCATTTCCTCGCGCGTTTTGTTTAGAGGCTCAAATTTTTGGTAATTAAATTCGGTATCGATGACAGCGGTAACGGTAAATTCCTGGTTATTTAAATAAATCTTAGGATTTTTGTTCAAAAAGTCATCAACGTTAATTATTTCCGCGGCGGGAATTCTCAAACTTTCATACGAATAACCGTATTTTTTAAAGAAGTCAAACATGTATTTGCTTATAGCAATTTTATCGTCCGATTGAGGCAACGTCCCCCAATAATTAAAACCAAGCTGGTTGATATCGTCCTGGGTTATTTCGTAAAAACCGCTAAAAGCGTTTGTTTCGTATAAAACGACGATGCCGTCGGAGGTATTATGAGCGTAGCTGCCTAAAGAAAAATTCAATCTGCCGGGGTTATACACGCCCTTAAAAGTAAGCCCCGTTTTTTCTTTAAGACGCCGCAGGTCTTCGTCGTTCGCGTTTATATCGTTGGAGTATCTGTCCTCGCCGACTTTTATTTGTTTTTGCAAAACATAAGCGTTTATATTGCTGTCTATATAAGATTGGGTGGTGACTTTATATTTATTATACGCGCCCAAAGTATCAGACAATCCCGCCATAGTAAAGGCGACTATAGATAGCAGAATAGTCATAACCAATCTAAACGGCTTGGATTTTAAACCGCTCGCGCCGATTTTGATCGAGTTTTTCCAGGGCAGGCGGCTTTTGATGAGCTTGAACCTTTTGTCCTGGCTTATTTCTATCTTGCTTTCGTCGGTTTGCTTAAACGCTTCTTTATTGCCTTCAAGGTCTATGCGGGCAAACTTTCTTAAATCCTCGTTGGCTCTTTCGTCTATGGAAATTATGGCGTTGTGGTTTTTGATATAGTCGTTTATCAGCTTTACGTCTTCGGGTGTTAGCTGATAGCCTTGTTTTATAGAGATGATCTTGTCGTCCACTATGCTGATATAAGGGTTTTTCTTAAAGCTGGGCGCGACATATTTTTCTATGTCGCTTATAACCCTGCCGTCCTTAAACTCTATTACGCGGTCGCCGTAATATTCGGCAAATTCTCTGTCGTGCGTAACGACGATGACCAGCTTATCTTTGGATAATTTCTTTAATGTTTCAAAAATCTGAATGCCCGTCTTGCTGTCCAAAGCGCCCGTAGGCTCGTCCGCCAAAATAATCTCGGGGTTTTTAACCAAGGCTCTGGCGATGGCTACGCGCTGCTTTTGACCGCCCGAAAGTTCGGTAGGCTTTCTGTTTCCATAGCCTACTAGATCTACTTCTTCTAATATGCGGTTAATCTCTTGATTGGTAGCCTTTTTGCCCTGAAGCTCCAAAGCCAATCCTATATTTGCGCCGACGGTAAATTCATTTAAAATATTATATTCTTGGAAGACGAATCCCAAATATGTATTGCGGTAGCTGTCAAAATCGCTTTGCGTAAAGTCTTTGCTTGATTTGCCTTTGATAATAATCTCGCCCTTATCGGCTCTGTCCAGTCCGCCTAAAATATTGAGCAGGGTGGTTTTACCGCTGCCCGACTTACCCAAAATAAAGACCATGCCTTTTTCGGGAAATTTTAAGCTAACGTTGTCCAAAGCCTTAACGGGCACGCCCTTTTTAGGCTTATAAATACGAGAAACATTTCTTATTTCTAACATGGAAAATACTCCCGTTTTTAAAAAAATATATATCAATAGTATATGAAATTTTCCCTAAAGTCAAATCTCAATTAATTACCAATATCATTTTAAAAAAGCAATTAGGCAAAGAAAGTAAATCCGCTTTTATTTTTTTACCTTGCTGGGCGGATAGCCCATAACATCCACAAACGCCCGGTAAAAAGTCGAATATTCCAAAAACCCAAATTCTTCAGCTACCTTAGTTGGTCTTTCGCCGCGTCTTATTAATTGGTTAGCCGCAATTATTTTTTTGGAGCGGATATATTTCATTATCGGCGTGCGCATATACGTTTGGAACTCTTTATATAAGTGCGATTGCGAAAAATGAAACTTCTGACACAACTCGTCTATGGTGATATTTTTTCTTATGTTTTTGTTTATATATTGAATTATTTGAGTAATAACCGCGTCTTCCTCGCTGGGCACAGCCTTTTGCTTAAAAACCGCATGGCTCAATATAATTAAAATTTCTTTAATAATGTTAGAAAAAAGTATTTCCAATTCCATATTATTAAAGGTATGGTAATAGAAGTCTAATTTTTCAAAAAGCTTATGAATATTGGGAGTAGAGGAAAAGAAGGCGCTGCGTCCGATAAAAAAGTCTTTCAAAAAATCGGGCACCAAATTGTCGTGAAATTTTAGAACATACCTTTCGTAAGGCGCGTCCTCAAAAAAAGTAACAAAATGGTGCTGTCCGGGCTGGATGAGCAGAATATCCCCAAACTTCATCGCCTGCTTTTCGTCTTCCACGGTATATACAGCCTTGCCGCTTATAAAAAAATAAAGCTCGTAAAAATCGTGATAATGCTTGGCGTAATCTTGGGAAGCCTTAGGCGCGGGATCAATTTTATGCGCAATATCCAAATCATTATAAACGAAAGAAAACATAATACCCCTCAATATTGAAATCTTTCTATATATTAATTTTAATATGTCAAGGTAAAATATGCAAGATGGTTTTATAAAAATTGCAATGTTTTTTTGCTTTTTATGTGCTAAACTATAAATCAATTAAATTATTAGGTTATACTAAAAATAAATAAACAAAAGAGAAATCAATTTTTTTGGAGGATAGATATGAAGTTACCTTTTAAAGTGGATTTGAGCGATAAGGTTGCGGTAATAACCGGCGCGGGCGGAATATTAATGAGCGAAATGGCAAAAGCCCTAGCCGAATGCGGCGCTAAAGTCGCGCTGCTCGATATCAACTACGATGCCGCTAAAGCTTACGCCGACGAAATAGGCGAAAACGCCATTGCGGTCAAATGCGACTGCCTGGACAAAAACAGCATTATGGAAGCCAAGGCTCAGGTTAACGCGGCTTTTGGCAGCGTCAATTTTTTGATTAACGGCGCGGGGGGCAACAATCCCAAAGCCACCTGCGACAACGAGTATATGTTCCCCGATATGAAAGAGGGCGTAAAGACATTTTTTGATTTGGAAGAAAGAGCGCTAAAATTTGTGTTTGACCTAAACATCACTTCGGCGTTTTTGGTAACTCAAATTTTCGCGCAAGATATGGTTAAGACGGGCGGCAATATTATTAATATATCTTCTATGAACGCCTTTAGGCCTTTGACCAAAATACCCGCATACAGCGCGGCAAAGGCGGGCATCTCAAACTTCACTCAATGGCTTGCGGTGCATTTTGCGCCGTGCAATATCCGCTGCAACGCAATAGCCCCCGGATTTTTCGTCAGCCACCAAAACCGCGCGTTATTATTTAACCCCGACGGCACTCCCACCGAGAGAACCAAGAAAATTTTAGCCGCCACGCCCCAAAAGAGATTCGGCGAAGTCTCTGATTTAATCGGCACTTTGCTTTGGCTTGCGTCCGACGAGGCAAGCGGCTTTGTAACGGGCAGCGTAATAGCGGTTGACGGCGGTTTTGCGGCATACAGCGGCGTGTAAATCATAAAATATAGATGACAAAAACCGTATATTAATGTATAGTTATGAATATATGAAGTTTTGAAAATTTAATCCGCTTTAATATTTAATTTTGAAGCGGATTTTTTTTAAAACTAAAGAAGGAGCGTATAATGGAACCCAAAAAACCTAGGGTGGTGTTTACTTTTGTAGAAGCGGGAATGGGGCACATCATGCCTATGAAAGCGGTAAGCGACGCCTTTGAGAAAAAATACGGCGACCGGGTAGAAGTTATTAAGACTTATTTCTTTCAAGATCCCGGCAATCCCGATTTAAAATGGGTTGAAGAAGAATTAATCCGCGAGGTAAAAAATCATAACAAAAACCGCTTTAATGGCTTTTATCAGTTTTTGCTGATGAGAATATTCAGAACGCGGCTGAGCATGAAGTTTCTTCATCAGGTCAGGTATAAGCGCGGATATAAACCGGCTATGGAATACCTAAAAGATTTGGACGCCGATTTGATTTTTAACACGCACTTTTCACCGCTGTTTTACGCCTGCGAGCTAAGGGAAAAAGGGTTGATAAATTCCAAAATAATCACATTTTGTCCCGATCCCATAGTAGGTCTGCAATGGGACAACCGAGGCGATTTAATGCTGTGCAGCGGCGCAAAAGGGGTAAAAAAAGCCCAACGCTTTGGCAGATTTAAGCGCGGCAAAATAATGGAAGTGCCCTTTTTGATTCGCAAAGAGATAGAACAGTATAATAAGGGCAAAAGTTACTACCGCCGCGAGTTGGGCATTCCCGAGGATAATTTTACGATTTTGTTAGCCGACGGAGCCTACGGCGCGGGCAAACTAAGAGAAACCGTTTACGAGCTTCTAAAGTCCAAGCTTAATTTGACTTTAGTTGCCGTATGCGGCAAAAATCAGGCTTTATACGAGGAATTCCAGGCGATAACCCCGCCCCAAAATATTGTCTTTAAGCCTTACGGATTTACCGACAAAATGCTAATGTTTTCCGCGGCTTGCGACTTATTCATAGGCAAGGCGGGAGCGAGCAACCTAGCCGAGCCCGCGTATTTTGGCGCGCCTTTGATAGTTACTTTTTGCGCAACCCCCATCGAGAGATGGATATGCGACCATTATATTGATAAAGGCTGCGCGATTAAGACTAAGAGCGTCAAAAAAGCTGTGGCCATAGCCGAAGCTTTCGCTCAAAACCCCGCGCTAATGGAGCCTTACAGCAAAGCCGCCAAAGCGCAAAGCCGCAGCGACGGCCCGGACATAATCGCGGATTTAATTTACGAGCAGTTGAATAAAAAATAAAATTAAGGGCTTGCAATGCGCAAGCCCTTTTTTGTTTTATTGACTTAACCTATAAAAATATTATAGAATAATTTAAAACTTATTTTTTACATTAAACTTCTGATTTTTCAATTTTCAGCGAGAGCTTATAACTTCGATTATACGCGTATATAAAATTAAACTATGAAAATAATCAAATTCTCAAAAGAATATTTTCCCCAAGTTAAAAAGCTATCTTTAGCAGTCTTTGGAGA
>DATCJN010000048.1:0-32610 GCA_036562755.1 Clostridia bacterium
ACAACTTAAAAACCGACACTTTGTCCAGCGCTGACCTTGCCAAATTCAAAGCCGACCTAAAAGAATTAGAAAAATATAACAACGCTAAGCCTTACGAATACGCTAAACTATACGCAAAGCTTAAAGATTTTTGGTTTATCAAGTATTTGTATTATAACGACGCATATAATGTTATGCTGTTTACCAAGCTAAGAGAACATGTCGAAGGCAACGTAACCGTAACCGAAGAAGAAGTTGTAAACTATTATGATAAAAAGCTGGCTGAGCAACAAGCTTCCTTTGACGCTAATATAGATAATTATATCTCAGCTTTAAAAGATAATAAAGAGATAATAATTTATCATCCTCAAGACGTTAAATGGTTCTATGTAAAGCATATACTGATACCTTTCTCCGACGAGCAAAAGGCAAAAATTGAAAACTATAAAAAGCTTGGCTTACCTGAGAGCGCCGTAAAAGCTTATAGAGACAGCCTTGCTAATCAAATAACCTCTTATATGCACGTCAACGGCAACAATTACGGCGAGAGATTGACGCTCTCCCAGATTGAAAGCCACATTTTAAGCGCTACTTCCAGAGAGAAATTTGAGAGATTAATCTATCTATACAATACTGACCCCGGAATGTTTGACAGCGTTATGGGCTACGGTATGCAATATACCTATCCCAAAACCGGCACTTCGGGATATATGCTTGAGTTTGAAGCAGCATCGTTTAGATTATACGAAAATGGCCAAGTAGGCGCTATAGAAAAAGCGATTACCGATTACGGCGTGCATTATATAATGCTTTATTCCATAGTAAAGCCTGAAACAAAAGCCTTACTCGATTGGACCAACGATTTTGGTCACGAATTCTATGGCATAACAATCAAAGAAGCTTTAAGAAGAGAGCTGCTTGATAGCAAAAAAGCCGACGCATATACCAATTACCAAAACAAAATCTTAAAGCAACTAAACAGAGAATGGGAGCCTTATATTACTTTGTATCCCAAACGCTATAATAGATTAATTAAATTGGCGAAAGGCTAATAAATTTAAGCGTTTAAAATATCTAAGAATATGCCCTTTCGCTTAGATTGGGCATATTTTTATATTAAAGGGGAGTAAAACTATGCTTTTGAGCAAAAAAGCGCAGTCAGTCAAAGAATATGTAGCCGGCGAACAAATTAACGCAGGCTATATTAAACTAAATTCCAACGAAAACCCTTATCCTCCGACCAAAGCCGTGCTAAAGGCCATTAAGAAAACCCAAAAGTTAAACTTTTATCCCAGTCCTAAAGCGGACGACTTAAGAAAAGCTTTGGGCGAAATGTATGACATTAACCCCGATAACATCTTTGTGGGCAACGGCAGCGACGAGATTTTGGGGTTGGCCTATATGACCTTTTTTGATCCAAAAGAAAAGGACATCGTGTTCCCCGATATTACATATAGCTTTTATCCCGTCTGGGCGGAGCTTTACGATATAAATTACAGGACGATACCGGTAAAAGACGACTTTACCATTGACGCTGGCGATTATCTAAATTTGCCTGACTGTCAAGGCGTTATCTTAGCCAATCCCAACGCGCCTACTTCTCTGGAGCTAGGCTTCCAAGAAATGCAAAAAATCGTCGAGGCCAACCAGAACAAAGTCATTATCATAGACGAGGCGTATGTCAATTTTGGAACTTTTTCTTGTCTGGAATTGGCCAAAAAATATGACAATGTCTTAATCGTGCGCACTTTTTCTAAGGCGTATTCGCTTGCGGGGCTTAGGTGCGGATTTGCTATCGGAAACGCCGAATTAATAAAGGGTTTAGAAAAGATAAGAGATTGCTTTAACAGCTACACTATAGACAGAGCAGCCCAAGCGGGCGCTTTGGCGGCGGTTAAAGATTTTAAAAATATCAAAAAAAATATAGATAAAGTAATAGCCACCCGCGACAGATGCGTTAAGGCATTGCGGGAAATGGGCTATAAAGTATTCGACTCTAAGACTAATTTTATATTCTTAACTAAGCAAGGCTTAGACGCAAGAGCCCTGATGCTGAAACTAAAAGAGAAAAAGTTCCTGGTAAGGCATTTTAATTTGCCCAGAATAGATAATTATTTAAGGATTACGGTAGGCACGGACGAGCAAATGGATAAGCTCTTAGAAGAGCTTGGAAAAAATTAAATAAATCGACTTTAAAAATATTGTTCAATTGTTTTTATAATGTTATAATCAATTTCGAGGAGAAATTATTATGGACGACCCAAGCGGGAGAAATAATAATATTAGTTAGATAACGACAATTAACCGCTTATATAAAAATTAGTGCGCGGTTAATTGTCCGCGCATTTTTAATTTAATTATATAGGCGGTGTATTATGGTAAGATTCTTCTTTACGCCTGTCGGCGAAAAAAACGCTCATGAAATCGAGGCCGCAATCAAAAATTGTTGGATTCATATGGAAAATCCAAGCGACCTTGATATTGAAAACATTTCTAAAGCAACGGGCGTATCCCCCCAAATGCTAAAAGCCGCGCTGGACGAGGAAGAGCGCGCGCATATCGAAATCGAGGACCAAAACAAGTTAATATTGGTGGACATACCCATTATGTCCGAGTCTGACGACGGGGAGTCTTATGTTTATAATACCCTGCCGCTAGGAATAATTATTACGCCTGAGCATTTCATCACCGTGTGTTTAAAGAGCACTTCGGTAATAAACGATTTTATCCACGGTTTTGTAAAAGGTTTTGACATCAACAAGCCCACCCGCTTTTTATACCAAATACTTTATCATAATTCGGTCAAGTTTTTGCATTATCTTAAACAGATAGACAAATCGAGCACGAGAATTCAAAAAAAGCTCCATAGGTCCATGAAAAACAAAGAGCTCATTCAGCTTCTGGAGCTTGAAAAGTCCCTAGTTTATTTCTCCACCTCCATAAAATCTAACCACACCGTGTTGGAAAAGGTCTTGGCCAGCTCGATTATAAAACACTACGATGAAGACCAAGATATATTGGACGACGCCGTAATAGAAAGCCGTCAGGCTATGGAGATGGCGGATATTTACCGCGACGTCTTAGGCAGCACGATGGACGCTTACGCCTCGGTTATAGGCAACAACCAAAACAAAGTAATGAAACTGTTAACGGCTATAACCATAATCATTACCATACCCAATATTATAGCGTCTTTGTTCGGCATGAATCTTATCTTGCCCTTGTCTGAAAATAAATTTGGTTTTTGGATAGTGCTTGGAATTTCGGCGATTTTTTCCGGAATAGCCGCTCTTATTATGTACAGAAAAAAGATGTTTTAAATAAAAAATCCTCTCGGATAAGAGAGGATTTTTTAGAGTTTTGGGCGATTATATGTCGGCTGTGATTTGTCTATAAATCAATATTCTTTCTCCCGCTCCCAAAGGTTCTTTTAGATTGGGATTATTTTTGAGTATTACTTCGGGCGTGGTGTGCAGCGCTTTTGCCACATCCCACAGTTTTTCGCCCTCGCGCGTAATATATACGGCTATAGCGCAATCCTTGGTCATTTTGACTTCGCCGATTTGGATATCTTTTATATAATAACCTATCTTTTTCTTATATACATTAACGCAGAATCTTACATCCGCTCTTAACTCTATATCTCCCTTTCTCTTAGGATAAGCGGTTATCTTTTGAACGCACGCCTCTCCGTCAAACTCCAGATTGCCTTTGGGGAGGTCGCATTTTGCGGTTATCGAATACGGCAATTCCACAGAAACGGAGTTGCGCGTTTCAAACTCGTTGTTCCAATAAATAATACCCGTATGCAATACGCCTTCGATTATCAGTTTGTCGCCATCGTTATAGATATTGGCGATTTGGGCTTTGGAGGAAGTAAGGCATATCACCTTATCTACGCTGGGCAAATCGTCGCCCAGTTCGGCCGCGCCGTCTATGGTCTGGTCTAAGACTTTTACGCCTTCGAATTGCTTTATCTCCAGGCTTTCGCCTACGATTTTTATTTCTTTGGACACGCTGAAGGCGTCCACCACCGCCGCGGCTTTTGCCTTGCACATAGTGCGGCAATCAGCTTGGATCTTAAAGTCGCACTTAATGGTCTTGGTATTGGTCGCCAAGTCGTCGGCGAGCGTTACCGAAAAGCCGTTTATTTTTATCGCGTATATAACTTTGTCGTCAATTCTAGCGCCCATAGCGTTCAGCTCATGGGTGTATTCGGCGGCAAAGTTTTCGTTTTTGATAAGGCCGTTATCCGAAGTATAGATGACATTGAGGTCGATTATACCCGAAACAACTACGCAGTCCAGGCCCGCGCTTACCTCTTTGGTAATGTGGTTTGCTTCGCACAGCAAGATATTGACTATATTGTCTTTCGGCTCAAACTCTTCGTTGATATAGAATGTTTCCGAGCACTTGGAGCTTACTGTGTCGTATTCAAGTTCTTCGGTCTGGGTATAAATATCTTCCGTGCCTTCTTTTAAAAGATTAATTTGCTCTTTGACCAAAACTTTGCAGCAAATCTCTATCGCCGCGGATACCTTTAGCTCGGTTTGGGTAACCGATACCGTTTCGGTATCCAAAACTTTGGCTTGCAGCATTAATTCGCTCGAGGGCATTATGCATTCATCAGACACTTTGTCTGAAAAGTCGGCGTTATAATCCATACTATTGGTCGCCCCGTCCGTATCCAAAAACAATACTTTAAAATTAGCCCTGCCGTTATAACGCACCTCGCCCGCAAGCGCTTCAAACGCCAAAATTTCGGCGTCAGCCGATATAGTAAGAATCTTAGCTATCTTAACATCGGTTAAGGGCTGAAGTTTTGCTTCGATAGCGATTTGGTTAGGAGTAACCGTTTTAAAATGCTCGGGTATGATTTCTTCAAAAATAAGTTCTGATGCCATATCAAATGCCCCCTGTTTTATTTACAGTGTAACAATATATTTTATAGCCTTAAAACAGAAATTATGACTATAAAAACATATAAAAGAAGTATTTTTGTTTCTTGGGCGGGGCGATTTTTTTGTTTATTTTTGGTTTTTTTGGGGCATAATACAAAGCGTTGATAATTTTGGCAAAATTTTTACCAAGGAGAACCAAAATGAGAAAACCTGTTTATGAAATGGACTCGGTAAAACAGCAAATCTTAAGCCTAAAAGGCAAAAACATAAAACTCACCGTCCATCGCGGACGCAAGCGCTATGTCCGTTATACAGGCGTTTTGGAAGAGACTTATCCATCAGTGTTTACGGTTCGAGTCAACGAGCAAAAAGCCATGGATATAATCACTTATTCTTATTCCGATGTTTTATGCGGCGACGTCAAAATTGCGGAAGCCGTTCCGACCTAAATCAAGATAAAAGACAGCAAAGACATTATCATCAAATAAATTGAAAAGCCCCAAAAACCGCGCTTTGAGATTGCCTTTAGCATTATTTTGGCGGCAAAGTATCCGCTGATAAGCGCGCTGATAAACCCCGCGACCAACGCGCCCGCGCCTATATCGGCGGAGATAACGCCTACATCCACAATATCAAAAATTGTCGCGCCCAGAATTATGGGAATGCTCATTAAAAAGGAATATTCCGCCGCCGTCTTTCTGTCCAGCCCCATCACAAGACCTGAACTAATCGTCGAGCCGCTGCGGGAGATTCCCGGAAAGACGGCTACGCCCTGAAAGACGCCCATTACCAGCGCGGTTTTAAGGTCAATATTTTCTACCGTTAGCTCCATAATTTTTTTATCTTTGGATTGCGAAAAATCGCCGATTACCAAAAAGACCGCGCTTATTAAAAATCCCCAGCCTAAGTATCTGCCGTCAAAAGATTTTTTTAAAAATCCCTCAAAAACCAACGCAATTACTACGGCGGGGATAGTTGATATAAACAACATTAAAACGGGCTTAGAGAAGGGTTTTAAGCATATCTTTTTTACCTGTTCGAACATTACTATTATTACGGCAATCAATGTGGCCAGGTGAACCAAAATATCAAAACTCAAGCCGCCCTCTATTCCAAATACGCTTTGCAAAAAGACCAGGTGCCCGCTGCTAGAGATGGGCAAAAACTCGGTCAGACCTTGAACTATTCCTAATATAATAGCTTCCCAAACGCTCATAAATAAATAGTATGGCAAAAATTTCAAATTAATGACAGGGCTTGTTAAGATTTGGCTTTTTTTACCTTGTTATGCTATAATACCTGTTGTTTATTTTATAACTTTTGGAGCATTTTTAAATGAAACTTGGCGTAGTGGGCCTGCCTAACGTAGGAAAAAGTACTCTGTTTAACGCGATAACCAACGCGGGCGCCGAAAGCGCAAATTACCCCTTTTGCACGATAGAACCAAATGTGGGCGTAGTGAACGTTCCCGATCCTAGACTAGAAGTCTTAGGAAAATTATATAATACCAAAAAAATAACTCCTGCTATTTTGGAGTTTGTGGATATCGCCGGTTTAGTCAAAGGCGCAAGCCGCGGCGAAGGATTGGGAAACAAGTTCCTGTCTCATATTCGCGAAGTGGACGCCATAGTGCATTTGGTAAGGTGCTTTGACGACTCTAACATAATCCACGTGGAAGGCTCGGTTGACCCGATTAGAGATATAGAAACCATAGAATACGAATTAATATTGGCGGATCTAGAGAGCATAGAAAGAAGAATAGACAGAGCGCAAAAAGCCGCCAAGGGCAAGGATAAATCAAGCCTAGAAGAGCTAAAATTATTGGAAAAAATTAAAGCGGCCTTGGAAAAAGGTCAAAGGGCTCGAAGCGCGCTGGAGAATGAAGAAGAAATAGAAGCCGCCCAACAGTTTTTCTTGCTTACCACAAAGCCCGTTATTTATTGCGCCAATATCAGCGAGCAAGACCTGGGAAAAGAGACAGAATATATAAAGGCCGTTAGAGATTACGCTCAATCTCAAAACGCCGAGTTTATGGTTATCTGCGCCAAAATTGAAGAAGAACTGGCGTCTTTGCCCCCCGAAGAGAGAAAGCAGTTTGCCCAGGAATTAGGACTGGAAAGCAGCGGTTTAGAGCAGCTAATAGTAAAGGGCTATAAGCTGCTTGGGCTGATTAGCTTTTTGACGGCGGGCGAAAAAGAGGTGCGCGCCTGGACCATAAAAAAAGGCACCAAAGCGCCTCAAGCCGCGGGCAAGATTCACAGTGATTTTGAGAGGGGTTTTATCAGGGCTGAAATCGTAAGTTACCAAGACCTAGTGGAACTGGGCTCTTTTAACGCCGCCAAAGAAAAAGGCAAGGTCAGAAGCGAAGGAAAAGACTATGTCATTCAAGAAGACGACGTAGTCTTGTTTAGATTTAACGTTTGATTTGGTATAATTTTATTAGATGGATGTCTTAGTCGAGTCTTTAGAAGGTAAAAAAGTCGGCGTAGCGGTAAGCGGCGGCATGGACTCTATGGCGCTGCTGCACTGGTTTATCAATAAACGCCAAAGATTGAATATATCATTGGTTGCAATTAACTTCGACCACGGTTTAAGAAAGACCTCGCGCGATGACAGCCTGTTTGTGACTGACTATTGCCAAAAAAATAATATCCCTTGTCTTTTTTATAAACTGGATTTACCAAAAAACCAAAACATTGAAAACGCGGCCAGAAAGGCTAGATATAATATCTTTTATGAATTATTAAAAAAAGATTTAGACATTATTGCCACCGCGCACCACGCCCAAGACAACGCCGAAACCGTCTTGCTGCACTTGTTTAGAGGATGCGGTCTAAAGGGCGCCGGCGGCATAAGATATAAAACTCCGGAGGGAATAATAAGGCCTTTGCTTTATACCCCCAAAGAAGATATAGAAAGATACGTAAAAGAGAATAATATTCCATATGTTACGGACGAGACCAATCTAAAGACCGATTACGATAGAAACTATATCAGGCTGGAAGTCTTGCCCAAAATCTTGCAAAGATTTCCCTTTGCGGTAAAAAACATAACCGAGTTTGCCAAAACCGCAAAAACAGACGACGATTTTATAAGCGGATTTGTTAAGGAGCTTGAGCAAAAAGACGGCGAGGTTTATCTGCCCTTAGAGGAATTTGAGCGCCCCGCCTCTGTAATCAATAGAACAATTCTAAAAGCTCTAAACATTTTGGGTGTAAGCGTGGATTTGGAGCAAAAGCACATTGAGTTAATTAAATCGCTAAAAGACAAACAAACGGGCAGCCGCTTGGATATAAAAAACCAAGTTATAGCAATCAAGGATTATAACCGCATAACCTTGACCAGATTAAGCCAAGAAAAGTTCCAGAACTTTAGCGCGCCTTTTGAGGTAGGCGATATACGACTTCCTACGGGCTTGCTAAAAGTAAGCATCGAGCAAAAAATAGACACAAATTTTGTAAAGAAATCTAAAGATTTATATATTGACGCGGACAAGATGCCCAAAGATTGCGTCATAAGATACCGCCGCGAAGGCGATACAATTAACAAGTTTGGCGGGGGCGGAAAGGCAACGCTAAAAGAGTATTTTATAGACAAAAAGATACCCTCCAGAAAACGCGGTTTTATCCCCGTCGTCGCCAAAGATAATAACATTTACGCTATATTAGGACTTACAATAAGCGAAGATGTGAAAATCACATCAGAGTCTAAAGCAATATATAAACTAACCTATTTGGAGGACCATAATGGCTGAAATTACCAAAGTCTTAATCGACAGAGACCAAATCGCGCAAAGGGTTAAAGAGTTGGGCGCGCAAATCTCTCAAGACTACGCCGGAAAAAGCGTTTTAATGATAGGCATATTAAGAGGCAGCGTTATCTTCTTTTCCGACCTTATCAGAGAGATCGAATGCGACGTAATAATTGACTTTATTTCGGTTAGCAGTTACGGCTCAAGCCACAAGACCACGGGCGAAGTAAGAATGTTAAAAGACGTGGACGAAGCTATCGACGGAAAAGACGTAATAATAGTAGAAGACATCGTAGATACCGGACTTACGCTTCAATACCTCAAAAAAGTATTGTCTTCGAGAAATCCCGCTTCTTTGAAGGTTTGCTGTCTTCTCGACAAGCCCGAAAGAAGAAAGGTGGAAATCAGCGCGGACTACGTGGGATTTACCATTCCTAACGAGTTCGTTGTAGGCTACGGCTTCGATTACGCTCAAAAATACCGCAATCTAAAAGACATCTGCGTGCTAGACCCCAAATCAAAATAAAAAAAGGACTGATCCGCGATAAAAATATAAAAAATATTATTTCTACCGCGAAATCAGCCTTTTATCCAAGACTTTTGTCTTGTGCTATTAGAATGTGTCGATTTTTGAAAAATATTCGCAAGCTATTTTGTTTTTTGATTGAATAAATTATGATATAATATAACCGACAACGAGTTGACGAGATGAAAGAGCAGCAATATCCTGCTAGAATTGTCCTTCACACCTATGAAAACGGCACCGAAACATTAATACTCAACACTGAAGGCAGCGTTACCTATCGCGGCAAGGGCGTGTTTATCGATTTCGATACCCAAGACTACCAAATGACCATCGGCTTTTCGGAAGACACAATAACCTTAACGCGCATAGGCGAGCAATCCTATACGATTATTTTGTCAAAAGGCGCGACGGAAGAGTTTAGGCTTCATACAGATTATGGAATAATCCCCCTAAAAGTAACGACCAATGATATAATATTTAAAGACAAAGACGGCGTTATTAACTTGACTTTGGATTATTCTATGAAAACTGCGTCCGTTTTGGCTAGCGTCACTAACTATAAACTTAACCTATTGTGCACATATGGAGGAACAGTATGAAACTGCGATGGCTGGGGCATGCTTGCTTTCTTTTGGAGGAGAGCACAGGCACGGCTATTATTACCGACCCTTACGACAAAAGATTAACAGGGTTTGAGATGCCCCAAGCAAAAGCCGATGTGGTAACATGTTCGCATAATCACGCCGACCATAATTATGTAAAAGGCGTAAAAGGCTCGCCCAAGGTTATCAACAGCCCCGGCCTATACGAATTTAACGGCGTTAACATAACTTCTATACCCAGTTATCACGACAGCGAGTCGGGAAAGCTAAGAGGCAAGAATTTAATTTTTAAGTTTAGGATGGACGGCATAGATGTTTGCCATCTAGGCGACATCGGCCAAGACATAACGCCCGAGCTTGCCGACGCTATAATGCCCGTAAATATCCTGCTCATCCCCGTCGGCGGCACCTACACAATAGACGCTGATCAGGCTTATGAATATGTTTCCACCCTTATGCCCGATGTCGTAATCCCTATGCATTATAAAACTCCTGATAGCATATTGGATATTGACAGGCTTGATTCTTTTTTACGACTCTTTGAAGATTTTGCCGTCGAGTTTGCGCAAGAAGATACGCTGATTTTCGAACGCGACGACTTTGAGCAAAATTTTACCAAAGTAATAATCCCTAAGCGTTATTTGTTGTAACTTTATAGGTATTAAAAAAAACAACATTGCAAAATCTAACAATGCTTGCTTTTTGCGTTTTGTTTTAAACCCGCGCGAAAGCGCATAAGTTATTTTTAGTTTTGTTTTTATTAAATTATTTTTGGGTTTTGAATATAATTTTTCAAAAAAATATATAAATATGATTTTCAAAAGGAGCTTATTTAATGGATAAAGTCATCGACAAAAACACCCTTTCCAATATGGGTATTTTTGAGTTGAGAGAATTTGCAAGAAGCGTGGGCGTGGACTCTCCTACGGTATATAAAAAAGACGTTTTAATAGATAAAATAGCGGCTATTTTAGAAGGCGACGTTCAGCCAAAACCCCGTTCAAGAAGAGGCCGTCCGCCCAAGCCTTTGATTTCGGCGCCCGATTTGGCTTATATCAACACGCCTGTGGTTTCGGTGGAAAAGCCGGCCGCGCCCGTCTTAAACGATACTACCGCCGAATACGAGGAGTTTGAGGAGAGAGAGGGTATTTTAGAAATACACAACGACGGCTACGGATTTATAAGAGTGGATAACTACGAGCCCAGCGATAAGGACGCATATATCTCCAACCAGCTGATAAAAAAATACCGCTTAAGAAAGGGAGATATGATAAAGGGGCAGGTGCGCAAGATAAGAGAAGACAAGCAAATAGCGGTGTTCAATATTTTAAGCGTAAACGGCGTCCGCCCCGAAGAAACCTTAAAAAGACCTAATTTTGACGATTTGATTCCTATATATCCCAATCAAAGATTTAAATTAGAATTACCCAATTCCAGATACGATATAGCCATAAGAAGCATAGACTTAATCGCGCCCATAGGCAAAGGCCAGCGCGGTATGATTGTCAGCCCCCCAAAAGCAGGCAAGACCACGCTGCTTAAAAAAATAGCTACTTCGATTGCCGCAAACCATCCCGAAACGCACTTAATGGTGTTACTAATAGACGAGCGTCCGGAAGAAGTTACCGATATGCAGCGTTCGATTAAAGGCGAGGTAATATATTCTACCTTTGACGAAAGCCCCGACCATCACACCAGAGCGGCCGAATTGGTTTTGGCACGCGCAAAACGCCTGGTAGAAATGAATAAAGATGTGGTAATCCTGCTAGACAGCTTAACAAGGCTCGCCAGAGCTTACAACCTCACCATTCCGCCTACGGGCAGAACGCTAAGCGGCGGTATCGATCCGGGCGCGCTGTACAGCCCGAAACGATTCTTCGGCTCGGCAAGAAACATAGAAAACGGCGGAAGCTTAACCATAATTGCCACGGCGTTGATAGACACGGGCTCCAGAATGGACGAGGTCATTTACGAAGAGTTTAAGGGCACGGGCAATATGGAAATTCACTTAGACAGAAGACTGAGCGAAAAACGCATATTCCCCGCAATCGATTTGGCAAAGAGCAGCACAAGACGCGAAGAACTGCTGCTGTCTCAAAAAGAGCTTGAAGGCATCTGGTCTATCAGAAGAATTCTCTCGGTGGGCGACACTCAGGAAGCTACCGAGCAGCTCATCAACATGATGTCTAAGACCAATAATAATATGGAATTTATAGACAATCTCCAGTTGTGGCTAAAAAATCTGTAATATAAAAAAACTCTCTTTTGATAAAAAAGAGAGTTTTAAAAAAGCATATTCCCAAATATTATTTGCGATATCCGCGGTCGGCGTTATATCTTTGCTTTTTTGCCTTTCTGCATTCGGGACATCTTACGGGCTCATTAGTAAAGCCTTTTTCCTGATAAAAGTTTTGTTCGCCTTCGGTGAACAAAAACTCTTTATGACAGTCCTTGCAGACTAGTTTTTTGTCAGGCATGTTCTACCTCCTATGAATTATCCATATAGTCTTTTTAGGAGATAGAATCCTGAAAAAAACTTAGCGTTTTCGCAAGATTTTCCTAAAAGAGATTTTACGGATTAACAATTATTATAACAAAATTAATTTATTACCGCAAATAAAAATAGACGGCGTTAACGCCGTTTGTTTTTGATATCCTTTTTAGCCAGCAGAATGTAATAGAAACAGCACCCCATAAAAAACAGCAGACATACGGTTACAATACCGAAATTGACTAATATTAAGGCCGTCATCTTTTTAAATATAATATATAGGCCTATGGCCAACCAGCTCGCAAAAGTTAAAAGGAAGCCGATAAAATAATAGATGGCGTATTTTATGTAGATATTCATTACCCTCTATCAAAACGACCACCCACGAAATATTCTTCTCTTTCGCAACCGGTATATATAAAAGAATACTTTTTTTAGACAACACTAATAAAATATATATCAACAATTTTTATTTGTCAAATAAATGTGTAAATATTTTATACAATTAATTATATGATTAAACAGGCTTTATATGCTCTTATATATACTAAAATTTTATGTTTTTTAGAATGCAATAACCCTCCAAATTGTCTTTTTCGCTCACAATTACCTTTTGAATATAGTTATATTTCATCAATTCTAAAGTCCACAGAGCGCCGAATTTTATTACCCTAGCTCTTTTACCTAAAAAACCATAGTCTTTTAGGATGTCCTCCTCGTCCAAAGGCCATATCTTTTGGAACAAATCTTCCAACGCCTCAAGATTAATCTCGCTGTTATCCACCTTTTTTGAGTCGTAATCTTTTAGTCCCATAATCATAGCCGACAAGCTGCAAAAAGTGCCGCCGATGCCGACATAGCTTTGCGCTGAGATCTTTCCATAATTTTCTAACGAGTTTTTAATAAGATCGGCGCATTTTGAATTGTCTTTTAGATAATAATCCCTAAGCGCAACGGTGCCTATTCCCACGCTTTTGGAATATTTTATCTCTTGGGGCGGAACGCCCAGGGTTATCTCGGTGCTGGCCCCGCCTATGTCTATGACGGCCGCCAGGGTGTTTTGCGGCAAAGAGCCGGCCGCGCCCAAGAATCCGCATAGCGCCTCGGTCTGTCCGTCTATTATTTCGACATTTACGCCGCATTTATCCAAAATCATTTGTCTATAATCTTGGGCGTTTTTTGCGGCGCGCATAGCCTGAGTGCCGAAGATATGTATTTCCTGCGCTCCCGCTTTTTTGGCCTCATTGACGAAAAACAAAACGGCGTCTAAAGTCCTATTCATACTTTCTTCGGACAATAGACCCGTAAAACTCAACCCCTCGCCCAGACGGGTTACTATGCTTTGTTTAGAATATTCTTGCCCCGTTAGCATCAACCTAACGGAATTGGAACCCAAATCAATTATTGCTGTTTTTGGGAATATACACTTTTTCTCCATCTTCGGTAAGTCCTAATTTTTCTCTTGCGTATTTTTTAATATACTCCGAATTAGACCTGTTTTGCAACTCATTATCTATCTGTTCTGCTTTTATGTTAAGTTCGCTCAAGCGCCGCCTTAACTCTTCCTGACGCGCTTTTAGTCTAAAAATCGTAATGATGTTGACGGTCAGGGCAATAAGCATTATGACCAAAAGCGAGATAGCGGCAATGGTCACAAACTGCCGTTTGCGTTCTTTGGCCGACATAAACGCCCCCTTATCTTAATTTTTGTCTTCCAAAAGTTTGCGAATTTTATTATACAATAGGCTTCTTAGGGACATAAAGTGTTTGCCCAAAACCTTTTTTAGCAAAAAAAATCCTAAAAGATAGGAAAATACGGAATATAGTCGAATTTCGCCATAATTAATTAAAAACGCCCAAAACAAAAGTCCCGCGGCGAGCAAAATAATAGATAATATATCGACTGCTAAAATAAAAATGAAATTAGCCGATATAGCTTTAGATATATTTATGATTTCATAGATTAAGCCGACAACAACGCCGCCGAACAAAAAGGCAAGAAAGATTAAACCTTGTCCCGAGTTAATCATTTAAACAGCCTTTTTAAAAATCCGCGCTCGCGGGATTGGTCGTATTTGAAGGCGTTAAACTCGCCCGTTATCACGAGTCCGCCCTCGTCGGCGTTATATTTTTGGATTTTTAACTCGGCACCCGTTATCTCTAAAAGTCCCGAAGAAGTATCGACCAGCACCACAGTATCGTTGGCGCTTAGGACTTCTTTTACGCCGGTTAGAAGCGTTTTCTTTCTGGAGTCGCACTGAAGAGAATGCGCCTTAAGGTTGGTAACATTATCCATACTCAACACCCAAATTTTTTAGTTTATATATCTTTATTATTCCTTAAGGCGCTTATATGCTATTTTTTTGATTTTTGTTTGAAAACGATAATTGCCGCTAATAAGCCCAAAACAATAATTATTCCTATAACTATATAAAATACTTCGGGCGATTCTTTATATAAGTCTTCAAGGAACTTCCAAAAATCGTTGTTTTGGTCGCCGGGTATGCTTTTATCTTTATAATAAAGGCTGTAATTTCCCAAACTGTTCGGTTTTACCTCAAACACTATGTCGCCGACGGTGTCCGTTCTTAATATGTTGTCTTCAGAAAAGCCTAAAGATAAAAGCCTATCTAAAGCTTCTTTGTGGGGATGTCCGTAAGAATTGTCTTTGCCGCAGCTGGCTATAGCGAAAATTTGGTTTCTCTTAGACGGCTTGGTAACCAAATCCAATAACGCCGTCGAAGAAGAGGTGCGGCTGCCGTGATGGCCCAGCTTAAACACGTCTATGTCAAAGTCGTATTCGGCGTAAGTTTGCACAAAGTCCTCTTCGGCGTCTTTTTCCGCGTCGCCCGAGAAGAAAAACTCAAAACCCATAAATTCCAAAATAAAGATGTTGCTGTAATCGTTAGAATCATCGTATTTATATTGTAGGGGAGAATAAAAAGTAATACTATATCTCTCGCCGATAATATCCTGGCTTGCCTTTCCTTCGGGGCGATCAATCCGCCGCCCGTCGCTTACGACTACTTGGGGAGTATAGGTCGCGTTATTGAGTTCAAAGGTTTTATATGCTTGCTCAATAAAATTTTTATATGCTGCGGTGCTTTTTCTATCTATTTTGTCAACATCCGCCGCCACGCCGTCATCCGTCCAAAGTTTTAGGTTGTCGTCTTTGCTTTCATCCTGCGATATAGCTATAACGGGATCGGTAAAACCCGAATAAGCAGCCAAAACATTAGGTCTGTAAATGGTTTTAGCGGGGTAGTTGGTTAATACATCTTTTATTCCGCCGCAGTGGTCGGCATCGGTGTGAGTAATAATAGCGTAATCAAAATATTTTATTTCAAAATTAGCTTCTATGTAGTTTAGAATTTTATTTCTATTATCCGTTTTGGTATCTCCGGCGTCTATTATTACGGTCTTGCCGTCAGGAAGCTTAATAATGGAACAGTCTCCTTGACCTACATCCAAAAAATGCACCTCTAAAACGCCGTATTGCGCATAGACGACCGCGTCAAAACTTGCGAACAAAACGCTAAACGAAAAAATAAAGGCTAGAAAGATACTTATGACTGTTTTTGATTTTTTTATATTTTTCACCTTGATATATTTTAACATATATGCCAATGAACTACTTTTGTAGCTATAATATATTGCATGTCAAAAAAATTAAATAACTGAACGCAATTCTTAAATAATTCAAAAGGCATAACCATATAATAATTTAATGACTATGCCTTTATTTTTTAAAAGACCTGAGCCTTTATCTTTAGGTTTGGCCTTGGGCGGCGGTGCCACCAGGGGTTTTGCCCACGTGGGCGCTATCAAAGCCTTTGAGGAGCATAAAATAAAATTCGACTATGTTGCGGGCACGAGCGCAGGCTCAATCGTGGGGGCTTTGTATTGCGCGGGCGCTACCAGCCAGGACCTTATTAACATAGCGCACGAGCTTGATCCGCGCTGGATCAGAAGTTTTTTATCCTTGCCGCCTATTGATACTTCAAGGCTAGAAAATATCCTAAAAAAATATTTGGGCGACATTACCTTTCAGGAACTAAATATTCCGTTTATCGCCGTAGCTGTGGATCTAAAAGAGGGCGAGCAGATAATGCTCCAAAGAGGAAGCGTCGCAAAAGCGGTAAGCGCAAGCTGCGCTGTTCCCTTTTTCTTTAGGCCGGTTATCATAGATAATATGCACCTGGTCGACGGAGGGCTGTTAAATTCCGTTCCCAGCGACGTAGCCAAAGTAATGGGCGCGGACAGAGTGGTTGCCGTGGACGTTAACAGCGGCAGGGGCTACGGCACGGACAGCCTTAAACTCTTTGACATAATAGGCGCGACCATAAGGATAATGAGTTCGGTCAACTCAATGATAGGCAAAAGGCACGCCGATGTGCTGATAGAGCCCGATTTAAGAAAATTCAAGCCCACCAGCAAAGAAGGCTACATGGAAATGATAGAACTGGGCTACAAAGCCGCCAAACAGTCAATTTCTGAGATACTTAAATTTTTATAGACATATTTTTTTATATTCTTTTAATAAACTAACAAGAACGTTTTATCAAAAATCAAAAATAGTAATTAGTTTATATTCTCTTAAATTATCTTGTAAATATTTTTCTATTTCCTAGGCATTACCTTATTTTCGAAATATTAAAGCCTTAACCTTTTCTTATTCTCTCTATCACAATTAGTCTTTATTAGAAAAATTAGACAGCATAAGAATTTTTTTAATTTATACTTTAAGAAAATTCTATTAGGAGGATATAAATGGGACGTTTTCAAGACAGAATTGTCCAATATCCAAACAGAAAAAAGATGAAGGTATTGGATGATAATGGAAACATAATTTCAGAAGCTACTGTCGAATTAACTCGTTATGAAGGTGCTGATTGCGTTCAAGGGTCAACGTTTAGTTTTTGCCTGCTTGTAATATGATAAAAAAGTATATCCGGCATCTAAGCCTTGAAACTCTTCGCGATTCGAAATAAGTTAAGACAATTATTCATTTGCTTCGTTGCGTTAAATCTTGGCGGCATGCTTACATTTTTATTGACATCGCCTTATCACAAAAGTTTTCGAGCCTGGCTTAAAGACAATAAAAACATCATTATGAAGAATGAGGCAACAAATTCAAAAAAATAGCCAGGCTGTCAGTATTCCATTAATAATTTTAATAATATACAAATATTTTTAATTCTTTACTTATGTTTTAAAATAGGTTAAACTTATACATATTGATAAGGAGAAATGGTATGTATAAAAGCGAACCTACTTTAAAACTCAACATAGGCAGAACCTTTCTGATAGGATTGGCTTTTATGTCAATCTGTTTGTTTTGGGAAATTTATGACGGTGTTATGCCTTTGTTTTTGAGAAACTTTCCCATTTTCCAAAATAACAAAATACTTATGGGCATCGTAATGGCCTTGGATAATTTGCTGGCCTTATTTTTATTGCCCTATATTGGAAAGTTATCGGATAACTTGCCCAATCTGGTTAAAAACCAAAAATATTTAAGGTTTGGCAAGCGCATGCCCTTTATAGTGGTAGGAACGGTTTTGGCGGTAATATTCCTTATGTTTGTCACATTGGGACACGAAACGCAAAATCTAGCCTTAATGCTGACTGCCACCGTGTTTTTATTATTATCGATGTCTCTTTACCGTTCGCCCGCTGTCGCTCTTATGCCCGACGTTACGCCCAAGCCTTTAAGAAGCAAAGCCAACGCTATAATTAACATTATGGGTTTGGTCGGCGGCGTTCTTGCTTTGGCGTTTACAAAACTTATAAAAACGCGCACCGAAATCATAGACGATAAAAAAGTAAAGTTCATTGATTTTGGTTTCCAAAATTGGCAGCTTATGATAGTGGTCGCGGCGACTATGCTGCTTGCCATTCTTGTTTTGGTGCTGGTTATACGCGAAAATAAGCTGCTTGAAGAAAAGCAAAAACTCTTATCCGATTTGGGCGTGGTTGAAGACGAAGAAAACCTGTCCGAAGAAGAAAGAAAAGCGATAGAAAAGAAAGAGGGCGGAAGATTTAAAAAGCTAGGATTAACAAAAGCCCAATTAATAAGCTTGTTGCTGTTGCTCACCGCTGCGTTTTTGTGGTATATGGCATATAACGGCGCAAAAACATTCTACACGACCTTCTATTACGAGCATTTAGGCAGAGAAGACTTTCAAATGCCTCTAATCGTAGGTCAAGCGGCCGGATTTTTGGCTTTTATACCTGCGGGACTTTTGGGCAGCAAGATAGGCAGAAAGAACACTGTTTTAATCGGTTTAGGATTTTGCATCTTAGGTTTTCTGTTTGGAAGCATTGCCTTTACCTTCTTTTCCGATTCGCTAATCCAAAACGACGCTTTGGTAAATCTGTTTATGATCTTAATTTTCGCTTTCGTAGGAATCGGTTGGGCGACCATTAACGTTCATTCCTATGTCATGAGCGTGGAAATGGCCAACAAACACAATACGGGCGCGTTTACCGGACTATATTATAGCTTTACGATGACAGCCCAAATGTTGACTCCTATTTTAGTAGGCGCTATAACCGATTTAAGCAATACCTTAAAATACATGTTCCCGTATTCGTTGGGACTGATGATACTGGCTCTCGTGGCTATGCTGTTTGTGCGCCACGGTAACTCCAGACCCCTAAAGCAATCAGCTATTGAATTGCTCGGACAAGACGATAATTAATAAATATTGATATTAATACATAGGGCTTAAAAATATTTTAAGCCCTTTTTTTTATTTTTTTAAAGCCAAAAAATATCTCTCTTTTGCGTCTATGTATTCCAAAAGTCTTTTGCTCACTTGATCGGGTTCGCTTTCTATTAATCTCTTATGAGCTCTGTCCATTTCTTTTTTTAATCTATTTATGTCCTGTCCCATACCAAACCTGCCTTTAAAAAAATACCGTGTTTTTATTATATTTTTACCAATTCTAGCGTTTTATTCATTAAAACGATTTTTTAGGCTTTATAAGCCTCAAAAGCGCTGATAATACTTTTGTCTAGAAAAATTATTTTGCGCCTTTTAACCGCCTTTAAAGCCGTATTTTTATATCTTTGGGTTTTGGATTGCTTTGAACTTTACATAATTTGTGTTATAATTGATGTGTTGCGTTTTTGAACCTTAATTTTTTTATATATATTGGAGCGTTAAATGTCTATCAAAGATTTCGACAAAACTATTCCCTACGACGAAAACAAAATTCAGGTTTTGGAAGGTCTAGACCCCGTCAGAAAAAGACCGGGTATGTATATAGGCTCTACCGACGTCCACGGCTTGCACCATCTGGTAGCTGAAATCGTGGACAACAGCGTTGACGAAGCGCTTGCGGGCTTTTGCACCAAGATCATAGTCGATATAAACAAAGACGGCTCTTGCTCGGTTACCGACAACGGCAGAGGCATTCCTACCGGCATTCACAAGACCGAAAAGGTCTCTGCAGTAGAGGTCGTATTGACCAAGCTGCACGCAGGCGGCAAGTTTGGCCAAGGCGGCTATAAAGTCAGCGGCGGCCTGCACGGTGTGGGTTTGTCCGTAGTCAACGCTTTGAGCGAATGGCTCGAAGTCGAGGTATGCCAAAACGGCAAAAAATACGTCCAAAAATACAATAGAGGCGTGCCTCAAAGAAGCTTGCAAGTGGTGGGCGAAGCGGACTGCACGGGCACCAAAATAACATTTTTGCCCGACGCCGAAATTTTTGAGACCACCGAGTTTGTTTACGACATGTTAAAGACAAGGCTTAGAGAAATAGCCTATCTAAACAAAGGGCTGGAGATACAGCTTAACGACTATAGGCCGGGCGTGGAAAGAAAGGATACCTTTATTTATGAGGGCGGCATAGTGGACTTCGTCAACTATTTAAACCGCGCTAAAGAAACCTTGTTCGCCCAGCCTGTATATATGAACTTTGAATACGAAGAAGGCCAAGTGGAAATCGCTATGCAATACAACGACAGCTACAACGAAGTGATTTACACTTACGCCAACAATATAAACACCGAAGAGGGCGGAAGCCACCTCGTCGGTTTTAAAAACGCGCTTACCAAGATAATCAACGACTGCGGCAAAAAGCTAAACATTCTAAAAGACGACGACAAACTCTCGGGCGACGATGTCAGAGAGGGCGTGTGCGCGATTATAAGCGTAAAGCTTACCGAACCGCAATTTGAAGGCCAGACCAAGACCAAACTGGGTAATTCGGAGATAAGAGGCATAGTGGAGCGGGCGATGCAGGAAGGCTTCGGGACTTATTTGGAAGAAAACCCCAAAGAAGCTAAAGAATTGGTTTTAAAATGCCTGACCGCTCAGCGAGCAAGAGAAGCGGCAAGGGCCGCGCGCGAGCTCACCAAGCGCAAATCGGTTTTGGAATCCACTACCTTGCCGGGCAAACTTGCAGACTGCACAGAAACCGATCCCGAGCTATGCGAAATATTCATAGTCGAAGGCGATTCCGCCGGCGGCACCGCAAAACAGGGCAGGGACAGGCGTTTTCAGGCGATTTTGCCGCTTAGAGGAAAGATTCTCAACGTCGAAAAAGCTCGCCTTGATAAAGTGCTGGAAAGCGCCGAGATAAAAAATATGATTACCGCGTTTGGCTGCGGCATATCGGATGATTTTGATATAACCAAGCTCAGATACCACCGCATAATTTGCATGACGGACGCGGACGTCGACGGCAGCCATATAAGAATTTTGCTCTTGACGTTTTTCTTTAGATACATGCGCCCCTTAATCGAAAAAGGCCACGTGTATATCGCGCAGCCGCCTTTGTATAAAGTCTCAAAAAGCGGCGGCAAGGATATCTATTGTTACAGCGACGCCGAACTGGAAGAGGCGCTGAACCAACTGGGCAGAAAAAATGTGGTAATCCAAAGATATAAAGGTTTAGGCGAAATGAACGCCGATCAATTGTGGCACACCACCATGAACCCCGAAACGCGCACCATGCTGCAAGTTACCATGGAAGACGCGTTTGAGGCGGACGAATTATTTACCATTCTAATGGGCGAAGTTCCCGAGCTTAGACGCAAGTTTATAGAAGAAAACGCCACTTTGGTTAAAGAGTTGGATATTTAATTTAAAGGCTAGGTAGAAATAATGGCTAAGAAAAAGCACGAAACCCTTAATAAAGAAGAATTTTCTCAAGTCTTAAAAAAGAGCAATATAGTAAAAGTCCAGGTAAACGACGAGCTGAAAAAGTCCTTCATAGCTTACGCTATGGCGGTCAATGTAAGCCGCGCTATTCCGGACGTTCGCGACGGTCTAAAACCCGTTCAACGCAGAATTTTATACGCCATGAACGAGCTGGGTTTGGACAGCTCCAAGCCTTTTAGAAAATGCGCGCGTATCGTAGGCGACGTATTGGGCAAATACCATCCGCACGGCGACAGCGCGGTATATGCCGCTTTGGTCAGACTTGCCCAAGATTTTACCATGCGCGTTCCGCTCGTAGACGGGCACGGAAACTTCGGCTCAATCGACGGCGATCCGCCCGCCGCCCAAAGATACACGGAAGCAAGGCTGTCTAAAATAAGCGGCGAGATGCTAAAAGACATAGACAAAGAGACGGTGGATTTTTATCCCAACTTCGACGAAACGCTTCAACAGCCCGTCGTGCTGCCTTCGAGGTTTCCCAATCTTTTGGTTAACGGTTCGGACGGCATAGCGGTGGGCATGGCGACCAATATTCCGCCGCATAACTTATCCGAAGTAATTGACGGCGTAATCGCCCTAATAGACAATCCCGATATCTCGCTGGACGATTTGATGCAAATAATTCCCGGGCCGGATTATCCCACGGGCGGAATTATTATGGGCAGGGCCAATATCCGCCAGGCATACAAGACCGGCAGAGGCGGCGTTACCGTAAGGGCTAAATGCGAGATAGAAGAACACGGCTCAGGCAAGCCCAGAATCATAGTTACCGAGCTTCCCCACCAGGTAAATAAATCTAAATTAATAGAAGACATAGCCAACCTAGTCAAGAACAAGCGCGTGGACGGCATCTCCGACATAAGAGACGAATCGGACAGAGACGGCATGCGCATAGTAATAGAAGTCAAAAAGGACGCTCAGCCCAACGTTGTCCTTAACCAATTATACAAGCACACCGAGTTGCAGGTTTCGGGCGGCATTACCATGCTGGCGCTGGTTCACGGCGAGCCTAAGATTCTAAACCTAAAAGAAGTATTATATTACTACTTAGAACACCAAAGAGAAGTAATCACCAGGCGCACCAAGTTTGACTTAAACAAAGCCGAAGAAAGACAGCATATAGTCGAGGGCTTGGTAATTGCGCTTGCCAATATAGACGAAGTCATTCAAATCATCAAGGCCAGCCGCGACAAGTTTGAGGCGTCCGAACAGTTGATAACCAGGTTTGTCCTAACCGAAAAACAAGCCAACGCTATTTTGGAAATGCGTTTGCAGAGGTTGACTTCGTTAGAAGTAGAAAAACTCAATGAAGAACTAGCCGAATTAAACAAATTAATCGAGGAATTAAGAAGCATACTCGATTCCAAAGAAAAAATAGAAAACATCATCAAAGCGGAACTTTCCGAAATAAAGCAAACTTACGGCGACGCTCGCCGCACACAAATTTCTTTAGACTATGGCGAGATAGATATAGCCGACACCATAATTAAAGAAGACGTGGTAATATCCATGACGCACTTTGGCTATATCAAGCGCATTTCCGCCGCCGAATACAAGCCTCAGCGCCGCGGCGGCAAGGGTATAACCGCGCACAAGCCCAAAGAAGAAGACTTTGTGGAAAACATGTTTGTAACAAGCTCGCACGCGGACTTGCTGTTCTTTAGCAACCAGGGCAAAGTTTATAGCCTAAAGGCATACGAAGTGCCCGAGGCTCACAGAACGGCGCGCGGCAGGGCGATCGTCAACCTGTTGAATCTGCAAAGCGACGAAAAGATTACCGCCTGCGTGCCTTTAGAAGAGGGCGATCAGGGCAATCTTTTAATGGCTACCAAGCGCGGACTTATCAAAAAGACCTCTTTGGACGAATTCGCTAAGATCCGCAGGGTAGGAAAAATCGCTATAAGCCTAATCGAAGGCGACGAATTAATAGGCGTTACCTTAACCGGCGGCAAAGACGAAATATTAGTCGCAAGCGCCCAAGGCAAATGCATAAGGTTTAGCGAAGAAGAAGTAAGACTTATGGGCAGAGATACCCAGGGCGTTAAAAGCATAGATCTTGATGAGGGCGATTACGTGGTTGATATGACTATAGTTAAACCCGACTGCGATATATTGACGGTGTCCCAATACGGATACGGCAAGCGCGCCTCAATAGAGGAATACAGACTGCAAGCGCGCGGCGGCAAGGGCATAAAGGCGGGCGTGTTTAACGAAAAAACCGGCAGATTGGTCAATCTAAAACAAGTAAGCCCCGAGGACGATATTATGATCATCTCCAACAACGGCACCATTATAAGAATGCGCGCTCAAGACATCTCCAAGATAGGCCGCGACACCCAAGGCGTTCGCCTAATGAAGATGGAAGAAGACAACGAAGTGGTATGCGTAGCCGTGGTAAGCTGCGGCGAAGAAATAGACGAAGAATAAAGCAAAAAACGGACTAAATTATAGTCCGTTTTTTGCTATTTAGTTGTCGTGGTTTAGCGTGTTTAATTATTTAGAATAATATTGACCTTCTTTGTCGGTGGGGGGGAATCTGTGTCCTTTTTCCATAGTTACATAATTTCCCGTGCCTTGGCCGTTAGAATTCATCAATTGATATTCACCGGCTTCAGGGCAGTTTTCACCGGGCTTCCATTTTTGATTAGGCATATTTATCCTCCTAAAATTTAATTTTTCAGGCGTCAGCCTTAATTTCAATACATAGTATTATCAATTATTTAAAATTTATTTATTTGTAGATAATAAATTTTTTTACCAAAAACAGCCCGAATTGGTTAGGATAGCCTGTTTGACATAATAAGTTTTAAAATATATAATAAACTCATTTAATAAGGTAAAAATCAAGGATTTATAAATGGACCTCAAAGAATTAATAGCTAAAATTATCGCAGATAATTTAAATATTTCGGACATCTCTCAAGAGCAAATAATAGAATTCTTAAACGCTCCGCCCGAGCCTGCTTTGGGCGATTACGCGTTGCCCTGCTTTAAGCTGGCTAAAGTCCTAAAAAATTCTCCCGTAAAAATCGCCGATGATTTGGCGCAAAAGATAAACCAAAACAGCTTACCCCTAGAATTAGACAAAGTAAGCGCGGTAAACGGTTATTTAAATTTTTATATAAACCGCTCTTTGTTTATGAAAGATGTGGCGGATAATTATAAAAACGGAACTCCCAAGCAAGACATAGGCAAGGGCAGGGTCGTTTGCATAGACTATTCTTCCATTAATATAGCCAAGCACTTTCATATGGGGCATTTATCCACCACCGCCATAGGCGGTTCGCTATACCGCATTTTCAACTATCTAGGATATAAATCCGTAGGCATCAATCACTTAGGCGACTATGGAACCCAATTCGGCAAACTAATTTGCGCTTATAAAATGTGGAGCAGCGAAGAAAAACTGGCAAAAGACGGCCTAAACGAACTGCACGAGCTTTATGTGCGCTACCACCAAGAAGCCGAAAGCAATCCCGCCCTCGACGATATCGCGCGCGAGTGGTCCAAAAAGATAGAGCAAAAAGATCCCGAAGCCGTCCAAATTTACGAGAGATTTAAGCAAATAACTTTGGAGAACATAGGCAAGATTTACGAAAGGCTGGGCGTAACCTTTGATTCTTATCTGGGCGAGAGTTTTTTTGCCGACAGAGTGGGCGAGGTCGTAAAGCTCTTGGAAGAAAAAAAGCTATTGGAAGAAAGCGACGGAGCAAAGGTAGTCAAACTAGACGAGTTTGATATGCCGCCGTGCTTAATCTTAAGAAGCGACGGAGCGAGCTTATACGCCACAAGAGACCTTGCCACAGCGATATACAGAAAACAAACTTACGATTTTTATAAATGCCTCTACGTAGTGGCTTATCAACAAAACCTTCACTTTAGACAGTTCTTTAAAGTTCTGGAACTTATGGGCTACGAGTGGGCCAAAGATTTGATACATGTCTCCTACGGCATGGTCAGCCTAGAAGACGGCGCCATGTCCACGCGCGGCGGAAAGCTGGTAAAACTGGTAGATGTTTTGGATAAGGCGGTGGAAAAGACCAAAAATATAATAAAAGAAAAAAATCCCGACGCCGACAATACAGACGAAGTGGCGGAAGCCGTGGGCGTGGGCGCGGTAATATTCTCCAGCCTTTGCAACTCCAAGATAAAAGACATAGTTTTTTCTTGGGACAGGGTATTAAACTTTGACGGCGAGACAGGCCCTTATCTGCAATACACGCACGCAAGGTGCTGCAGCGTGCTAAAAAAAGCGGGCGTTGATATTAATAATTTAGTCATGCCTTCTAGTCTGCAAAGTGTAGATGCCGATTTTGGCGCTAATTTGGACGACAATACCTGGACGCTTATAAAAAATATCAATACCTTCTTTGACCAAATCGTTCTGGCCGCGCAAAACTACGAGCCGTCCATAATAGCCAACAGGATTATAGACATAGCCCAAGGCTATAATAAGTTCTATTTTGATTATAAGATTCTGGACGAAAACCCCGCCGTTCAAAAAGCAAGATTATTAATTACTATGGCCGTTAAAAACTGCTTAAAGACGGGCATGGAATTGTTATTATTAAAACCTTTGGAACAGATGTAATAATGGAAATAAAAAAGCTTGATATAAGCGATTTTGAAAATGTTCTTTCTTTTTATAAAGAACAGATAGAATACTTGGAGCGCAAAGAGTTTTTTTATCCCTATCAAAACGACGATATAAAAAGCATATTAAGCGGCGGCGGAATTATGGCCGCCGTTTTGGACAGCTCTAAAATAATAGGCTTAAGCGCCATAGACTTTGACGATCATTACAGTCAAATCCTAAAAGAGATAGCTAATAATTATTATCCGCATGTTAGCAATCTTCAGGTTTGCGAATATTCGGGCGTGATGACCCATAAAGACTACCGCGGCCAAGGCGTAGCGGGCAAACTGTATGACTATTTGATAAACATCGTCAAAGACAGAAAAGATATCTGTCTTTGCTCCGTGGTTCAATTAGAAAACCAGGCAAGCCTTAACTTCTTTTTTAAGAGAAACTTTAGGCTGGTTAGCGTAAAGCGCGCTTTTGATATCGATTTTGGGTATTTGTTAAAATTTTTAGACAAAGATATCAATATTGACATATCCGACCAAAAAATCATTAATTGTCTTGATTACGGCGCTTTTGATAAATATCTAAGACAAGGATACGTAGGCGTTAATTTTGCGGACAATAAAATAAAATTATGTCGAATAATATAATTTTAGGCTTTTTTTATTTTTACCTTATATTCTAGTTCTGGGACAAGCCAAATATAATAATAACGGTATGTTCGTATTCGTCCTGGAAATCATAACTTCCATTATATTAGGCCTGGCTCTTATAATCTTTTCGTGCTGGCTGTTAAAAGTCAAGAAAAAGGGCGTCTGGGGCGTCGTTATAAACGCCGTAATCGGCTGTTTGTTTTTATTCGCGTTTAATCTGTTCGGCATAATGGCCATACCTATAAACCCCCTAAACGCGTTTATTTGCGCGGTTTTTGGCATATTCGGCGTAGTTTTGATATATCTTATAATAACGTTTATATAACCGGGGGGAATAATGGACGACCAAGATTTTATTGTGTTTGACGAACAGGACTATATAAATAAATTATACGAACAAAGCGAAAGCAGCGACGCCTTTGCTTCAAATGCGGTAACTTCGCAGGATAATGATTTTGAAACCCAAAAAGAATTAGAAAATACAGAAGCGGTTGCGAGCGTTTCTCATGAAGAAAACTCGCAAGAGGCCGACCAAATAACAGCCTCGACCGCTGTCCAAGAAAAAGAATCAACCTCTAATAATATAATAATGCCCCGAAAGATTACGGGGCGTCAAAGGTAATTATTTTTTATAAATTAGATTCCTTAAGTCCTGGCAAGCCGTTTTTATGTGCGGGTTGTTTTTTAACTCGCTCGCTATCTTATCCCGCGCGTACATAATCGTGGTATGATCTCTGCCGCCAAAGATTTGGCCTATCGTAGTAAGCGGCACGGATAAGATTTCGGTAATTAGATATATGCACATCTGGCGGGGATAGACTATCTCTTTGTTTTTCTTTTTTCCAAACAAGTCTTCCCTGGTTACTTTATAATACCTGCAGCAAGTATCGATTATTGCGTCTATTGACAGTTTTTCGTTGACTTCGCCCACGCTCTCTCTTAAGACCTTGGCGGCCAATTCTACCGTCAGGGGCTCTTCAAACAACTTAGCGTGGAAATACACCCTTGTTAAGTTTTCTTCCAAGACTCTGACATTGGTATCGTTTTGTTCGGCTATGTAGGCCAAAACGTCGTCGCTTATATTGTAATTTTGGAGCATCGCTTTCTTTTGCAAAATGGCAAGCCTGGTCTCATAATCGGGCGGTTGTATATCGGCTATAAGCCCCCACTCAAAGCGGCTTCTTAAGCGCTCTTCCAAAGGATTGATTTCTTTGGGCGGGCGGTCGCTTGAGATAATAATCTGCTTGCCCTTTTCATACAGGTCGTTAAAGGTGTGGAAAAACTCTTCCTGGGTGCTTGTCTTATTGGCGATAAACTGGATATCGTCCACCATTAATATATCTATATTGCGGTAGCGGTTTCTGAAGCTGGCCGCGCTGTTGCGATCCTTGCTGCCCAGGCGGATAGCGTCTATAAGCTCGTTCATAAACCGCTCGCAAGTAACATACAACACCTTCAATTCGGGGTGTTTGGAAGTTATGTAATTGCCCACGGCGTGCATAATGTGAGTCTTGCCTAAGCCTACGCCGCCGTAGATAAACAGGGGATTATAAGCGTTGCCCGTGTTCTCGGTAACCGCCCTAGCTGCCGCATGAACAAATTGATTGCTCTTGCCTACAACAAAGGTGTCAAACGTGTATTTGGGGTTAAAAACGCTGCTGGATAAGGGCTGTTCTGTCGGAAAAGAATGGCTCAAAAACTCATCGGGCTTGCTGATAAACTCGTCCTTTTCCGCCGAGGTGATAATAACCGAAGACAAGTGCGGATAAATCTTGGCGATTGCCGCATTAATTTTGTCTTGATAGTTTTTGACGATTACGGCCTTGTTTGCGTTGGTCTCGCACACCAAGACAAGTTTTTCGTCCTTGATAGTCAAAGGTTTCATCGTTTTTATAAAGACATCAAAACTAACGGCCGAAATGGTCGTTTCCAACTCTTGCAAGACTTCCGCCCAAAGACTATCGTATTCGGTTTTTTCGTCTAAAACATCGTATTCAAAATCGCTCATATCTAAACAAAAAACCCCATCAATTCTACGGCAATATAAAGGGTAAAATTTATTATACTATTTAAACGGCTTATTTTCAACTAAAACCCCTTTGGACTTTAGGTAAAAATTTATATATTTTTTGTCCGAAAATATTTCTTTTGTTTGACTCCAAAATATAAAAATGCTAATATACTATATATGAATAGTTGTTCATATTTTTAAATGTTTTTATATGGAGGCAGATATGGATATTATACCATATAGCGACCAAACAATAGAGATAATGGCGGAATTTTTAAAGGCTATGTCCGATCCCAACAGGTTAAAAATTTTGCTATTATTATCCACATCCAACGGTCTTAATGTAATTTCTATAGCGCAAGCGCTTAATATGACGCATTCGGCCGTTTCGCACCAACTCAATATGCTAAAGAGAATGCGGCTTTTAACCTCAAAAAAAGATGGCAAAAGCGTTATTTACTCTCTGGCGGACGACCATATTTATTCAATAATCAACGCTTCCGCCGACCATGCGTTAGAAATAGTCTAATTATAAGGAAGAAGTTTATGAACAAGATATACAAGATCAAAAATCTAGATTGCGCGGTATGCGCAGGTAAAATCGAGAAGGATTTGCAAAAGATTTTTAAAAACGCAACCCTAAACTTTGCCACCCAAAAGCTGTATATTGAGACCGAGCGTGAGATGGACAACAAAGAGCTTTTGGGCATAATCAACAAGACCATAAAAGCCAAAGAGCCTCACGCGACCGCATACGACATTACCGAGAAGATTAATAACGAAAAGAAAGAAATCTTTTCTTGGGGATTGTTTATTAAAATTTTGGGCGCAGTAGTTTTGGCAATAGCGTTTGCTCTGGAGCTTGCCGGAGTTTTAGAGGGCTATATCCTTTTGGCCTTATATATCCCGGCTTATATAATGATTTCTTACAGCGTCTTGTTTAAGTTCTTTAAAAATTTTGCGCGTCTGCAATGGTTTGACGAAAACTTTTTGATGACCGTCGCAACCGTGGGCGCGTTTGTCTTGGGCGAGTATTTTGAAGGCGTGTTCATAATGCTGTTTTACCAAGTGGGCGAGTTTTTGCAAGAGCTGGCGGTTCAAAGGAGCCGAGCCAACATAAAAGCGCTTATAGAAAAACAGCAGCATTCGGTGTCCGTAATTGACGACAATAATAACATCAATATAGCTCATCCTGATTCGGTAAACATAGGCGACAAGATCTTAATTAAGGCGGGCGAAACCGTGCCCCTGGACGGCACAGTAACGAGCGGAAACAGCCTGCTGGATACTTCGTCGCTTACGGGCGAGAGCTTGCCCGTAGCGGTAAAAGAGGGCGACGAGATTCTGTCGGGCAGCATTAACCTGCAAAATACCTTGGTAGCCAACGTAACCAGGCGTTATAAAGAAAGCACGGCATCGAGAATCGTGGACTTGGTTGAAAAGGCCGCCGCCCAAAAATCCAAAAGCGAACAGTTTATCACTAAGTTTTCCAAAATTTACACGCCTTTGGTAGTAAGCATAGCGCTTTTTGTAGGCGTAGTATTGCCTCTTATTTTAGGTTATAACGGCGCGCAATGGGCGAATTTTGGCCGCACGGCGCTAACCTTCTTAATAGTGTCTTGCCCGTGCGCATTAGTGCTGTCCATTCCTGTAAGCTTCTTTTGCGGCATCGGAGCGGCGTCCAAAAACGGCGTGCTGTTTAAAGGCGCCAACTATTTGGAAACCTTGGCCGATTTGGATACCTTTATCTTTGACAAAACGGGAACTCTGACTACGGGCGTATTTGAGGTTACCCAAATCATACCCGCGCCCGAACATTCCGAAGAAGAGGTATTGAGCCTTGCGGCCTTGGGCGAAAGCTACAGCCAGCACCCGTTGGCGAAAGCCGTTTTAGATAAATACGGCCGATCCGTAGATGTGTCGCAGATTGTTTCGCACAAAGACTTTGTGGGATTGGGCATAAAGACTCAAACTAAAGACTTTGAAATCTTGGCGGGCAGCCGCGAACTGTTAAAAAACAACGGCATTGACGCGCCCGAATACTTCGGAACGGTTATTTATATAGCCAAAAATAACGAGTATATCGGCGCGCTGGTTTTGGAAGACAAAATCAAGCCCGAAGCGCGCGAAAGTATCGCCAAACTCAAGAAAATCGGCATAAAAAACGCGGTTATGATAACGGGCGACAACGCAGAAGTCGCTCTTAGCGTAAGCGAAAAAGCTGGACTTGATTCTTATCACGCAAAATGTCTGCCCGAAGACAAACTAGAGATAGTATCGCAGTATATTAATAAAGGTCATAAAACGGCTTTTGTAGGCGAAGGCATTAACGACGTCTTGGCTATCTCTAGAGCGGATATAGGAATATCAATGGGCGTTTCGGGAAGCGACGTTTCGGTTGATTCGGCGGATATGGTTATTATGAACGACAATCTCAACGCCCTGCCCTCAATGATTTCGCTTGCAAAATACACCAAGAAGATAGTTTTATTTAATATAATCTTAGTCTTGGCGGTAAAACTGCTCGTAATGATAATCAATTTCATCCCGTCGCTGCAATCGCTGATCTTGGCGGAGTTGGCCGACGTAGGCATAGCCTTGGTTGCCGTAATGATAGCCCAGACCATTTTAAGATACGGCTCAAAAAAGCAAAAGACAAATAAAAAAAGCGCCTCTGTATAAGAGACGCTTTTTTATTAAGTTAATCAGTTCTTTTCAATATAGCCGGCGTATAAAGTAATATCTTGTTTAGGCCAATCTGTTAGCGTTAATTCCTTAGTTCTGTCTCTTTTTATTAAGAAATTATTGCTTATTATTAATTTGACCTTTCTATATATTTTGCATATAAAGTTACGCTTTGAGTAGACCATTCGGTAGCGTTATAAGGAATTGTTCTTTCCGAGTCGGCATACCAGCCCTCAAATTCGCTTCCCGCGGGAGCTTTGACATACAAGGTCTTATTCGCCAGCCAATCCGAGAAAGTAGCCTCATAATAGTATATTTTTTCAAACTGGACGACAAACTCGCCGTCCAAATTGCCGTAAAGACCGTAGCCTTCGCCTAAATCGAAATTAATGAAAATGGGCGGCGGAAAATTTGGCGTATAGCGTAATATCGGATGTAGGATATTTCGAAAACTCTAAATTAAATTTGCTGTCTAAATACCAGCCGGAGAAAACAGTTTCGTCCTCGTCTATGTCATATTGGTTTATATAAAACATAGCCATTTCGTAATATAAAAGACTAAAATCATATTCGGGCTCTTTAGGCAAATTCATGTATTTGTATAAATTATATTTGCCTTCCATGCCTTTAAAGGTAACGCAATAAGCGTCGTCAAATTTTGCGAAAACGGTAATATCTTTTTCGGGGAACTTATCGGGCGCGTCTTGGGTTAGGTTGCTGTCTATGCGCCATTTGCTAAAATGCGTCGGAATACCAGCACAAAATCTTTGTAAGCGTCCTCAAATTTGGCGTAAAAGACTGCGTTTTTTTGAGGAAAAGCATCTGGCGCCAAAATTGTAAAGTTTTTATCTAAAAACTAATTATCAAAAGTCTTGCCTTCTTTATATATTAATTCAGAATCGGGATATTTTATTTTTTGACCAGGCTCTCCTACTAAATTCATTAGCTTATATTCCGACCAATATCCAGCTTTATTTTTACCAATTTTATCCATTTAGCGTAAAAAGTTATTCTCTGTAATATAGTCAAATATTAATTTACCTTTTATTTAAAACATAAAAAAAGCCCGGCTTTTTGCCGAGCTTATATTTCTTAAGGATTTTTTTATGTTTTAAGCGGGATAATCTTCTTTATCCAGCCAACCCATATCCCATTCCGTACCGGTTGCGGAATTTAGATTTTTCAATTTGATATAATAATCAGTCTTAGCCAAGACCGTAACATCTTCGCCGTCTTTTTCAATAGTCTGAACT
>DATCJN010000002.1:0-3507 GCA_036562755.1 Clostridia bacterium
CTTTTTAGCAAGGTTGTCAAACACAGGTTGCAAATAGTTGAAGTAAGGAGTGATGAAACCGTGGGTGGAAACGGTAAACATCATTATAACCGCATACATCGACAAGCCTAAAACGGTATATAACATTAAGCTTGCGCCGAATGTAATAGGTATGGTCAAAATCATAGGAATAATAAACAGCAATAATCTTTCAATGTCCATCTTATGTCTTTGCTTGAAGTTGTCTTTGAGAAGTATCATTGTCAAGATTACTGCAAGTTCCAAGAACGCTGTGAACATAAACACATAAGCAAGACTAGGGAATGCGTAGCCTAGTACTATGCTTAAAAGCGTCCATATAATAACATTTCCTCTAACAGCGTCTGCGGCGCGGATTTTGAATAACTTCTTGAGCAACAAGAAGGCTGCGATCGACAATGCTACGCTGATAAAGGAGAAGCCTATTACCATTCCGATATTGGAGCGCAAATATGTCGATAGCGCGTGTATATTCACAAAGCCCATAGCGGCAAGAATGCTGCCGAATAGGTAATACAATCCTACGCTTAGCAAGAAGGTTATAATTATAGCCATTATCTGAACCAAAGAGCCTTTTAGCGCGTCGAACATTGAGAAGGATTTTTTGAGATTGTTAAAGACAAATACGACGCCCGCAAACACCAACAATAAGGTTGCCAGCACATAGCTTGTGATGTTGCCGTAGCTTATCGTTCCGCCTAGATACGAGAAGCTGACGGACTTAGAGCCGTTTTGGAGCTTGTCTAGGTCATAATCGGCAAGGCTCTGAGCGGTTTTTACAATGGCTGCGCCTGTTTGGGATAATAATTTTTTATTTAAGTTGGCCAAATTATCCGAATTCATATTTTCGGTGGTAGGTTGGTCAATGTTAGCAAAGTTTAAAGCGGGAATCTCGGTAAAGATGTCATAATCAAAAATCTTATCCTTGAACAAATCCAAAGATTGAGCTACCGAAGCCGCGAAAGCCTTTTTGTTGACGCTTGCCCATTTTGATGCCAGCTTGGACGAAACGTCGTTGCTTTCAATAAGAGTCAAAGCGCCTTTCGAGCCTAAAGAGTCAAAAGCAAAGGCTGCTTTTACTCTTGAATAAACATTATTAAAGCCTTGGAACTTTTCTCTAAACGCATAAGCGCCCAAAGCGTCGTATTCGCCGCCGTCAGCGAACACTAAAACGAATGCATTTGAGCCTTTAATATCTTTTAATTCGCTTACGGACTCTAGCATGGCGCCCACTAACGCTAAGTTGTTAGCGCCCGGAGTGTAAGACTTTGAATCGTAGTGGGTAATATATAATACTGCGTCGGAATTTAGTTCATTAACATTTTTGCCTGCTTCGTCTTTAGCAGGAATATAGACAATTATATTATTTAGATAAACATCAGGCGAGGATACGAAATAGTCGCTTTTGCCCTGTTCATTATACCACTTGTTAAGATCGTTAGCGGTAACCTTAGTTTCCATTACGACAAAAGACGCTTTGTCTATTACGCCCATCGTTTTGATAATATCTTCGTTATTGATATCCGTAACAGCGCTGATCTCTGTTAAGCCTAATTCGTTGCCTAAATAATCGGTTATATAATCAACCGTCTTCTGACGATTTTCCGTATCCAGATATAAATCCCTTGTGGGAGCTTCCTTTAATATATCTTCTACGTGCTTATATGCCTTATCGGTATCTATATAGCCTTTCGCGTTAACGCCGCAAAAATCCACGGCAGTAAACACCAAAAACAACACAATTATTACTGCCAGCGCTGAATAGTATATCGGCTTAAAGACCTTCATCATGCCCTCCATAGCAACCTGTGTAAATTAAAAAACTGAAAATAAGCTGTACCAAATAATATTACCATAATCAACCAATATTTACAAATAATTAATTTCAATTTGATAAGAATACGATCTATTTATTAATTATTATCAATTTAAAAACTTAATAAACTATTTTAATTTTGCTCAAATATATTTTGCAAAAGCTGTTCGTCGCCCAAAAGCTTGCCGGCGCCCAAGATCGTAGCATAGGACGCGTCGGTTACTACCTTAACAGAAATCTTTAGTCTTGAGCCCAAAAATTGCTCAATTCCTAAAATATTAGCCGCTCCGCCTGTTAGGAAAATGCCGTTTTTATAAATATCCGCGGCTATCTCGGGCGGACAAACATTGATAATCGCTTCCGCCGAAGAGGCTATCTTAAGATATATAGGCTCGATGGCTTCTTTTATGTCTTTAGCGGTGACAATTGCGTAGGAAGGGTTTTGGGTGCGCTGATCCATTCCCGACACCTTGACTTCGGCTAAATCATTGCTATACAGAGAGCCTATTTCTATCTTTAGGCGCTCGGCGGTGGTTTGGCCTATTATCAGGCCGTATTTTTTTTGTATGTAATCGGCTATCGCGGCGTCCATCACATTGCCGCCCGCAAAAACGCTGCAACCCGATATAATGCTGCAATTGCTCATTACCGCTATATCGGTTATTCCGCCGCCTATATCTATTAGCGCCATTCCTTTGGAAGATTCTAAAGACAAGCCGATGCCTAACCCTGCGGCCAGAACGCTTTCTACCAAGATGACTTCGGATATTCCCGCCTTTAAACAGACCGTTTCGTAATCCAGCCTTTGCTCTTTAGTCAGCCCGCAAGGCACGCAAACAATCGCGCGTATGCGCATTAAAAATCTGCTCTTTATAACTCTTTTTAGGAACTCTTTTAACATCGCCGCGGCGGCTGTCTTATCTACGACCACGCCTTCCTGGACGGGAGAAACTATAATAGTCTTGTCAGAGGTTTTGCCCAGCATCTTTTTTACTTTTGAGCCGGCTTCTATTATGCTCTTTTCGGACACCTTTTCCAAAAAGGCTATTTGGGACGCCTCTCTTAACACTATGCCCAACCCTTCCATATATATTGAAGTATTGGAAGAGCCTAATTCCAGGGCTAAGTTTATCTTTGACACAATATATCCTCCGCCATCTTAAGAATAGTTTTTACTTTATCCACGGGCAAGCCCAAAATATTGGTATAACTGCCCTCGTATTTTACATCCCATATATCTTTTATTTCTTGAATGCCGTATGCGCCAGCTTTGTCAAAAGGCTTATAGTTGTCTATATAATCCCAAATTTCCCGGTCGCTCAAGGCCGGAAAGGTCACAAAAGATTGGTCGTAATCTGTTATGGTTTTTTGAGAACTTACCAGCGCTATGCCTGTGATTACCATATGAGTCTTGCCGCTTAAGAGCTTCAAAGTATCAAAAGCCTGTTGTCTGTCTTCAGGCTTGCCCAGTATGGATTGGCCTAAAAAAACCAAAGTGTCCGCGCCCAAAACTACGTTGCCGTATTTTTCATATACGCTTTGCGCTTTTTGCAGCGCCAAAGTTTCGCACAGTTTGACGGGATAATTAGGTTCTGTTTGGTCAATATCGGGATGTTCGTCTATTCCCGCGGGGATAACTTCAAAGTCGTTTGTAATTGTCTTTAGTAGTTCAA
>DATCJN010000013.1:0-14840 GCA_036562755.1 Clostridia bacterium
TAAAATTTTCATATAATAACTCCAAAAAAATGATTTATTAATATTATAAACAAAACTATTATAATCAAAAAGCGTGATTAAAACAAGTAATATAAAAAAACCCTAAAGCAACAAGCTTTAGGGTTTTTATCCCATTAAAAAAGTTAATTATTTTTCTTTTTTTACATCCACAACTTTTTGTCCGTCATAATATCCGCAAGCCTTGCACACGCGGTGGGATACTTTGGGTTCATGACATTGAGGACATTCGACTATATTGGGCGCTTCAGCCTTCCAATTGGCGTATCTTGTATTAGATCTTTGTTTGGATACTTTTCTCTTGGGAACTGCCATTATTATTCACCTCCGATGCCCTTTAAAATTTCAAACGGATTATTGCCCGTTTCCTCGACTTTGCAGCCGCAATCTTTTTCGTTTCTGTCCGTTCCGCAAACGGGACATAATCCCTTGCAGTTAGGTTTACATATCAATCTGGTAGGCAAACTCAAAACAATCGCGTCCGTGACTAACTGGGTTAGATCTATCTTTTCGCCTTCGTACTGATATGCGTCTTCTTGGTATTCTTTTTTAAAGACTTCGTCGAATTTTACAGTCTTGGAATATTGAGACAGCTTAATGCATAAGTCGCAATTAAACTCAAAACTGTAACTTATCTCTCCCTCGGCCTTAAAGCCGTCGTCTGTCTTAATTAGCTTGCCCTTAATATGCGCAGGCCCTAGCGGCTTTACATGGTCGGGCAAGAACGGTTCCGCCCCTGTTTCAAAGTCAAAGTTTATAACTTGGACAGGTCCGGCAGGAATGTTTATAATCATTGTCAACCTCGCGCGCTACGCGCTAGCATATTATATTAAATCAAGCCTAAAAAGTCAATTGTTTTTTACCAAAGCTTGAGTTTCGCGGGCAATTACCAATTCTTCGTTAGTGGGAACCAGCAAAATCTTGACTTTGGAAGCAGGGGTGCTTAACTCTGTCAACTTGCCCCTTTCGGCTTTGTAGTTCATATCGTTGTCAAACTCCAAGCCCAAAAACTCCAAACCTTTGACTACTCTTTCTCTTACTTCGGGATTGTGCTCGCCTATACCGGCGGTAAATACAATGCAGTCAACGCCGTTCATAACCGCGGCGTATGCGCCTATGTATTTTTTGATTCTGTAACAGAATATATCCAGCGCAAGCTCGGCTCTCTTGTTGCCTTCGCTTACAGCTTTTATTAAATCTCTAAAGTCGCTGCTTACTTCGGAAATTCCCAGCACGCCGCTTTTTTTGTTCAGGCAGTCCATTGTCTCCGAAATGGTCCAGCCTGTTTTTTGCATAATGAACTCTATTACGGCCGGGTCTAAGTCGCCGCATCTTGTGCCCATTACCAAGCCTTCAAGAGGAGTAAAGCCCATAGAAGTATCTACAGATTTGCCGTTTTGAACGGCTGTAATAGACGAACCGTTGCCTAAGTGGCAGGTTATTATTTTTAGGTCTTCTATGTTTTTGCCCAAAAATCTTGCGGCTTCTTGAGCGACATATTTGTGCGATGTGCCGTGGAAGCCGTATTTTCTTATCTTCCAGTCTTCGTAAAATTTATAAGGCAATGCGTACATATAAGCGTATTGAGGAATTGTAGAATGAAACGCGGTGTCAAATACCGCCGCCATGGGCGTATCGGGCATTACTTCTTTGCAGGCCATTATGCCTATAATATTGGCGGGCACATGCAAAGGAGCAAGATCGCTGTTTTTGCGGCAAATTTCTAATACATGGTCGTCTATTAAAACAGACCTGTCAAAATCTTCTGCGCTGTGCACCACTCTGTGCCCTACAGCGTCTATGTCTTTTACGTCGCTTACCACGCCGTGTTCTTTGTCCAATAATGCCTCCAGCATTAACTGAACTGCTACCTTGTGGTTAGGCATAGGCTTTTCTATTACGAAGCTTGCGCCGTTTTTTCCTACGGCCTTAAGCTTAGAACCTTCCAAGCCTATTCTCTCGCATGTTCCTTTCGCCAGCGCCTCCTCCGTTTCCATTTCTATGAGCTGATACTTCAAAGAGCTGCTGCCGGCGTTAACAACCAAAATATTCATTTATCTTCTCCACTATAAAATGTAATCGATCGATTATAAAGTTGCCTGAACGGCGGTAATAGCTACCGCGTTGACTACGTCTTCTACAGAGCAGCCGCGAGACAAATCGTTGACGGGTTTATTGAATCCTTGACAAATAGGCCCGATTGCCTCGTAACCGCCAAGTCTTTGAACAAGTTTGTAAGCGATATTTCCTGCGTTTAAGTCGGGGAAAATCAAGACATTGGCTCTGCCCGCGACTTCGCTGCCGGGACATTTTAGCTTGCCTACGCTTTCTACCAGCGCGGCGTCCGCTTGCAAATCGCCGTCTATCTTTAAAGCAGGATCTAACTCTTTGGCTTTTTGTGTCGCCAAAACCACTTTATCCACAAACTCATGTTTTGCGCTGCCCTTGGTCGAGAACGAGAGCATAGCAACATAGGGCTCCATGCCGGTTAAAACATGCGCGGTCTTTGCGCTTGTAACGGCTATTTCGGCCAGTTGCTCCGCGTCGGGATTTACGTTTAGACCGCAGTCAGAAAATAAAAACGCCCCTTCGTAACCGTATTTGCTGCCTTCTTTCACCATTAAAAAGAAGCTGGATATAGTCTTAATTCCGGGGGCGGCTTTTATTATTTGCAGCGCGGGTCTTAAGGTATCCCCTGTGGCGTGTATGGCGCCTGCTACCATTCCGTCCGCGTCGCCCGCTTTTACCGCCAATGTTCCGTAATACAACGGGTTTAGGGCTAATTGCTGGGCTTCTTCAAGGGTAAGTCCTTTAGATTTTCTGGTTTCATACAGTATTTCTACATATTTTTCGCGATTTTTATCGGTTAAGGGATCTATTATCTCTACTCCGTCCAAATCGCCGCCAAGTTGTTGAATTTTTTGGGGGTTTCCTAACAAAGCAACTCTTGCGATTTTTTCTTTAACCAAAATCTTAGCTGCTTCTATGATTCTGGGCTCTTCGCCCTCGGGTAACATGATTTTCTTGTTCGCGACTCTCGCTTTGTCGCGAATTTTTTCTAACAGTGTGGACATCTCTTCGCTCCAATGTTATAATAAATTTTGCCGTATATATTATACTCTTCCCACCCATTAATGTCCATCGATTAGTCTTAATTAGGGGCGGATAAATTTAGATTGTTTTTTTGGATATCTTTTGTATATAATTATCATTGGCTAAACTGACATTTTTTAATATTTTCAAAAAAAGGACATTTATGAAGCTCGCGGCGATTATTTGCGAATACAATCCCTTGCACAACGGGCATATAGAACATATTCGTTACACCAAAGAAACGACTAAGTGCGACGCGCTGGTGTGCGTTATGAGCGGCAATTTCGTCCAAAGAGGCGAGCCGTCTATTTTGGATAAATATACTAGGACGGAGGCTGCCTTAAGATACGGGGCCGATATGGTGGTGGAACTGCCTACCGTTTTCGCGGTCGCGGGCGCGGATATATTTGCCGACGGCGCGGTAAGGGTTATAAGCCAAATAAAAAATATAAATTGGCTCAGTTTTGGCAGCGAGAGCGGAAATATAGAAGAATTAATAAACGCCGCCAACATCCTGTCAACCGAAACGCCGGAATTCAAAAAGGCTATTAAAGACTGCTTAGACTCAGGATTAAGCTACCCTAAGGCGTTTTGTGTCGCCGCGCAAAAAAAATACGGGGACGATTTGGGCAGGATAACAAGTTCGCCCAATAATATCTTGGCGATAGAATACCTTAAGGCGTTGATTAGACACAACAGCCCCATTCAGCCTGTTACCCTAAAACGCATAGGTAGCGGTTATAACGATACCGATTTAAAGGGCGAGTTTGACTCAGCCTCGGCTATAAGGCTCGCGGTTTTAAACTCGTCTTGGAAGGAAATATCTTCGCTTCCTAAAGATTTGGTAGAGCTATACAGCGAGAATTATTACGACTTTGAAAAAACGCTCAACGCTTTTTCGGATATATGTATATATAATTTAATGAACAGCGAGATCAAAGAATTAAAGATTTATTACGATTATAAAGAAGGTATCGAACACCGCATAAAAGACAAAATAAAAAATAATCATACTCTGGACTCTTTAGCCGCTAGCGTTAAGACAAAAAGATATACTCTGGCAAGACTAAGGAGAATGCTGCTCTATCCTACCCTTAAGATTACCAAAGATTTAATGACAGCCAGCAAAAAATGCGCGCCTTATCTAAATGTGCTTGGCGTAAAAAAAGACAAAAAAGAATTACTTGAATATTTGACCAACGCCATAACGCGAAAAAAAGACGCCGATAAAATAACCGATAAAGATACCCTTAATATGTTGGATGTAAATATCTTAGCGGACGACATTTACTGCCAGATTACACGGCGCGAGAAAGGAATGTTTTTTGGACATGGAATGATTTTATATTAAAAAAGTCCTCCCATTTTTGAGGACTTTATTTTATCTAGCCTTGGTTTCGATCTCGTGTTTGATTTTCTTGATAAATTCGTCCAAAGAAACAGCGCCTAAATCGCCGTCTTTGCGGCTTCTAACGCTTACTAAGCCTTGTTCTTTTTCTTTGTCGCCAATAATCAGCATGTAAGGCACTTTATTGACTTGGGCTTCTCTTATTTTGTAGCCGATTTTTTCGCTTCTGGTGTCTTTTTGGACTAATATGCCTTGATTTTTAAGTTCTTGATAAACTTTTTCTACCTCGTCAATAGTGCGGTCGGTCAAGGACATTACTACGACTTGAACGGGCGCTAGCCAGGTCGGGAACGCGCCTGCGTATTTTTCTATTAACAGCGCGAGCGTTCTTTCATAACAGCCGATTGAGCTTCTATGCAATATGAAAGGACGCTTTTTCTGACCGTCGGCGTCGGTGTATTCCATGCCGAACCTTTCCGCTAAAGCGAAGTCTATTTGAATGGTTATTATAGTGTCTTCTTTTCCATAGACATTCTTGATTTGGAAGTCGAGTTTGGGGCCATAGAAAGCGGCTTCGCCCTCGGCTTCTATATAATCTATACCTAAGTCGTCTAGAATCTCTTTCATTAATTTTTGGGTAGATTCCCACTTTTCAGGCTCGTTGATATATTTTTCGGTATTGTTTGGATCCCATTTTGAGAATCTAAAGGTTATGTCTTCTCTAAGTCCCAAAGTATCCAATAGATAATAAGACAGCTCCAACGCGCCCCTAAACTCGTCTTTTATTTGTTCGGGCGTGCAGATAATATGACCGTCGCTTAGGGTAAATTGGCGAACCCTTATTAGCCCATGCATTTCGCCGCTGTTTTCGTTTCTAAACAATGTGGAAGTTTCGGCGTATCTTATAGGCAGGTCGCGGTAGCTTTTTACGCCGTTTTTGTAAATCATGTATTGGAAAGGACAGGTCATGGGCCTTAACGCTTTTAGACCGTCGTCAACGCCTTCCTCGCCTAAAATAAACATTCCGTCGCGGTAATGATCCCAATGCCCGCTTATCTTATATAAGCTGCTCTTGGCCATATAGGGCGTGCGGGTCAGGATATAGCCTCTCTTTTCTTCCTCGTCCTCTACCCAGCGAATGAGTTTTTGCATAATCTTAGCGCCCTTGGGCATTAAGAGCGGCAAGCCTTGACCGATATTTTCTTCGGTCATAAATATTCCAAGTTCTCTGCCCAGTTTGTTATGGTCGCGCTTTTTAGCCTCTTCCAGCGCTTCCAGGTGCTTGTCTAGCTCTTCTTTGGTTGCAAAAGCCGTGCCGTAAATACGGGTTAGCATTTTGTTCTTTTCGCTTCCGCGCCAATACGCGCCCGTTACCGACAAGAGTTTAAAGTGCTTTATCTTGGCGGTATAGTTGACGTGAGGGCCGCGGCATAAGTCCACAAACTCGCCTTGTTTATAAAAAGAAATTACCTCGCCCTCGGGAAGCTCATTGATAAGCTCTAATTTATAAGGCTGGTCTTGCATTAGTTTGAGAGCTTCGTCTTTGGGCAGCTCAAATCTTTCTATTTTTAGGTTTTCTTTGGAAATCTTAGTCATTTCCTGTTCTATCTTTTCTAAATCGGCCATTGTGACAGGCGCGGAAAAATCAAAATCGTAATAAAAACCTGTGTTGGTGGCAGGCCCTATTCCTAATTTTACATCGGGATAAAGACGCTTAACCGCTTGCGCAAGCAAATGCGACGCGCTGTGCCTTAAAATCTCCAGTTCCATAATTTATATCTCCAAGAAAAAATTTTTCAAAAAATTAAAGGTCTTTTGATAATTTATTAGATTATATACCCAAAACAAATTACAGTCAACATAATGACATTTTTACAAAATAAAAATGCCCTTTATCTTTTAAAGGGCATCTTTGAGGGGATATATATGTATCTTATCTAACTTCAATTCTATTTTCAAATATACTGCTTATCATATTGAGAATTACCACAGGCATGTTATATACCTGGTAAAAAACTATTTTATTAGGACAAAGATTTATCAGCGAAGGGATTAAGGTTTCAGCGTTTATTTCGTCGTCTAAGTTATATTTTTTGTTCTTAATCTTATTCATATTTTTATCGTAGAATACAAACTTGCCGTTTTCGTCGAATACATGGACTTCGTCCAGCTTGGTGCTGATTGTATTTACTAAAAACTTTAATAACTCCAAAAAGGTTTCGTTGTATGAAAGATAGACCGCGTTACTGTTTGCCAAGTCGCAAATTTCTTGCCAGCGCTTTTTTAGCTCTTTTAGTCTAAAATTGTAAAAGCCGTCCAGCATAAGCTCTTTGTCAAAAAAGAGTTTTCGCATCACGACTTCGCGATCGTATTCTCTATCAAATTCCACTAAAGCTTTTAAAAAGGCGTTATAGTTTATTTGGTTGTTTATGGGCAGCCTGGAGTTTTCACGCAAATATTCCAGTTTAAAATCCGTGGTTATTATATTGGAAATAATATCAAGCAAGGCGTCGATAATTATCTTGCTTTTGCTCTCCTCGCACGCAAGCGCCAAATAATCCCTAGTTAAAGCTTTGCCGCGCGCCATTACTCCGCCCGCTTGCTTTATATAAGGGCTTATGTCCTGCATTATATTATCGATACAAGACGCTTTTTTTGAGTCTATGCTAATGCTTAATTCCCACATAAAAACCTCTTGCAATAGTTTATGCAACAGAGATTTAAAATAAACTTATTTTGAATCATTGAATAGGCTTTGATTGGGTAAGTTTTTGTAAACTTTTAGCAAAAAAATTTCCAAAATAAATTGCAAGGATTTTCACAAAATATCTGATTATTTTGCTTGCGAAATATTTAATAATTTAATATACTAAAGTTAATGAAAAAATATATAGAAAATAGTATAAAAATACATAAAGGGATTAAAGATGAACATAACCAACATTAATACTTGCCTGCCTATTTGTTCAGCTTTAAGTTCTCAAGTACGCATTGATATTATTAATTTATTATTGAAAAACAAAAGCATGAACTTGGACAACCTCGCTAAAATCTTAGGCTTAACTAACGGCGCTATAACCTCCCATATCAAAAAACTAACTGAGGCGGGACTTATCAAAGTAACAACCTCTTCGGGAGTAAGGGGCTCTCAAAAATTATGCTCGCTGGCAGCCGACAAAATCATTATTGATATTGCCGGCAACGAAACAACGCCCAACGCTTATGACTTTGAGGTGGATGTCGGGCATTATTCGGATTACGAAGTTTACCCCACTTGCGGAATTGCTACCAAAGACGCAATCATCGGTGAGCTGGACGACCCTAGATATTTTTCCTATCCCGAAAGATTCAACGCCGGTCTGTTGTGGTTTACCGAAGGTTTTGTCGAGTATATAATACCCAACGGTTTAAAGCAAAACCAAAAAGCGAAAGAACTGCAATTTTCTTTTGAGATAGCGAGCGAGGCGCCCGGTTTTTCTTCCCAATATCCGTCGGATATTTATTTTTCTGTCAACGGCAAAGAGCTGGGATTTTGGACATCGCCGGGCGAATTTAACGACCGCCCCGGAATTATCACGCCTAGCTGGTGGTATAAAAACCTTGGCCAGTACGGCCGTTATAAAATGCTCATAATTAATCAAGACGGAACATTTATCGACGGCCTGTTAATAGGTTCTACCACCATAGACGACCTTGAGATAAGTCCTGATTCTAATATTACTTTCCGAATTGAAGCGCCCAAAAAAGCGACCAACAGAGGCGGGGTGACCTTGTTTGGAAAAACTTTTGGCGATTATCCCAGCGGCATTAAAATAAAGCTTATATATGAAAATATTTAAAAAAGGTCTAAAATAATTAGACCTTTTTATTTTTATCTATGCGTTATTTTGATGTTTCTGTCTTTGAGCCAATCTACGCTTAATTTTATCCATTGGTCTGCCCCTGTGCTGACTTTCGCTAAACCTTTCTCTGAGTTTGTGTCGGATTGAGCGGTGGCAAGACCATGCCAGCCTTTTTCAAAAATATGCAGCGAGAAAGGCACGTTATGTTCTTCGCAGGCTAGAGCGTAAATAAGACTGTTATAAGGCGGCACAGCCCTGTCCTCGTAAGTATGCCACAAAAACGCGGGCGAGGAACGGCTCGTAACTCTCTTTTCAAGAGATAGATATTCTCTTAGTTCTTTGTCATCGCCGCAAAGGTTGTCAAACGAACCTTTATGCGCTTTATTGCCGCTTGTGATGACAGCGTAAGATAAAACTACTGCGTCAGGTCTTATTAATTTAGCGCGCTCGCCAAATTTATCTTTTAAAATCGGCTCGTCAAACAAAGTAGCAAGACACGCGCATAAATGTCCGCCCGCCGAAAATCCCACCGCCGCGGCCATATTTTCGGCTGTATTATATTTTTGAGCGTTTTCTCGTATATAAATCATAGCCATAGAGGCTTCAATCAATTGCGCGGGAAATTTTTGAACAGAGCCTACGGTGTAATCCAGAATAAAAGTTTGAAAACCGCAGACGGAATAGCGCAAAGCTATCGGGTCGGCTTCCCTGGGGGATACGTAACCATAACCTCCGCCCGGAAGAACCAGCATTGAGGGATAGATGTAATCTTGATTATATGTCTTGGAATCGTCTTTTATAAAGCATTTTAGATGGCCTTTGGCGCCTTGTATTCGCTCAAGCCCAAAATATTCGTATAGATCTACGGTTATTATATTCATTTGTATTGCCTCTTTGGGTTAAATTTGCTTTCAAATTTTGAATTTATGACCTATTATAACTATAAGATAGCATTTTGCTTATTGTATTTCAAATACTATAATAAAAAAAGTGAGACAAAAATTGACACGAAATTTCAAACTTTATCTTACTTTATTCCTGACGATGTTAAAGATAAGCGCCTTTACTTTTGGGGGCGGTTTTGTCATGATTTCCTTGATAAAAAAAGAATTCGTAGATAAACGAAAATGGCTGACCGAACAAGAAATGCTCAACTATACCGCCATCGCTCAATCCTCTCCCGGCGCCGTGGTGATAAACACATCGTTTTTGGTCGGGTATCATATAGGCGGGGTTTTGGGCGCGGCTGTTACGGTGCTCGCGGCCGCTTTGCCTCCCTTAGTCATAATTTCGGTTATCTCGCTATTTTACAACGCTATACGTGATAATCTAATATTCGGCTATATCCTAATGGGCATGCAGGCGGGAGTAGCAGCCGTGCTTTGCGATGTGATGATGGGCTTAAGCGCGTCCGTTTGGAAAGAGAGCAGAATGTTCGCGCTTATAACTATGATTACGGCTTTTGTTTGCATTGCGTTTTTATCCATTAATATTATCTTTGTCATTCTGGCTTGCGCCGCCGCGGGAATCAATTTCTTTGGAAGAAAGGGTTTGCGAAATGATATATCTTGAGTTGTTTTGGGCGTTTTTTCAAGTGGGGCTCTTTTCTATCGGCGGGGGTTATGCCGCCTTGCCCTTGATACAACAGCAAATTGTCGATAATTACGGCTGGCTTAGCGTAACCGAATTTGCCGACCTTATAGTCATAGCCGAATCTACGCCGGGTCCTATTGCGCTCAATGCGGCCACCTTCGTAGGCACTCAGATTGCGGGACTTGGCGGCGCCATAATTGCGACAATTGGATTTATAACGCCGTCGGCGATTATCATATCATTACTGTATTTTCTATATCGAAGATACAAAAATCTTAGGTTTGTAAGCGACGCTTTAAAGGGCTTGCGCCCCGCGGTTGTTGGCTTTATTGCGGCTGCGGCTATGACCGTTTTAAAGCTTACTTTCTTTTCAAACAGCGCCGCGACGGTGGGATTAATTAACATAGCGTCTATAGTTATCTTTACGTTAGCGCTTTTTATATTAAGAAAGTTCAAAGCCAAGCCTATCTTGGTCATGCTTGGCTCCGGAATTTTGGGATTGCTCATCTATGGCGGATTAAGTTTGCTATAAAAAAAGAAGTCTTTATAAGACTTCTTTTTTTTAATTATACTCTATCGTAAGATTATTAGCTGTTAAAAAGTCTTCGACCTTATTAAATGCCGTAAAAAACAATGGACTGCCCGAAAAAGATAGTGGTGATACAGGTCCTACGCTCATAAAGGAATATTGCTTATTATTTGAATCAAAGGCGCTATGAGGATCTGTAAACGACTGATAAAGCTTTAATGAATTCTTATCGCCTCCAACAAGTTCTTTAAGAGCTATAAACTCTGTTCCCAAGGCTAAACCAAAACCAAAAAACATTATTCTTAGCATATCAATTATTTCTTTATCTAAGCTTGATAATGTTTGGCTAATAAACATCCAGCCAAGACCATACTTTCTTGTCGTTCTTACTGCATCTTTAAGTGTGTTTTTAACTGAAGCAATAATATCATCATCAATTTTTTCACGCGGAGCAAGTCTATGAGCTTCGTCAATAATTACAAGAGTGTTAAATGATTGATTATTTTTGTATTTATTCTCAGCACAATAATTTATAAGATCAAGTAAACGTTTAATTATCATTGCTTGTATTCTTTCATTCCAAAAGATATTTATTTGTTCTTTTGTAAGACTTATAATCACAACTGGTTTTTCAGATCTACTTTCATTAAACACTTGATTATATATTAATGAGCCAATTGTTTTAGCTCCTTCCCTTCCGCTGTTAACCTCATTGGTAAATAATAAACATATTGGTCTCCAATATTTTTCATAAATATTTTTTAATTCATTAATGTCCTCATTAATACGAGTATAAGCTTCTTTTAGGCGTTGTCTAGGTTCTGTTGATTGAAAAATAATTTTTTGAACATGTTCTTCACCTAAATAACGCCAAATATCATTAAATACACGCTCTTCATATAATTTTTTTAATTCTATTTTTGATTTATTGCATTTATCAAGAATTTCATTTATAGCTATTTCCTTTTTTGCGGGATGGGTTATAGTTAATTTTTCAAAAAATTTAGATTGCATCAATATTTCTTTAAATAAATTTTTATCGTCTAGCACTAAATCATTAATATTATATACTAAAACCTGTTTTCCATTTTTTTTAAGCAGTTCTTTTAAAGGCAAATAAAAAGAATTACTAATCGTCTGCCCTTTACAATCTTTAGCAAATTCCCCTTGCGGATCTATAACAAAAATTGCCATATTTCTATTTCTTGAATACGCAAGCATTATCATCTTTGCTAGAACAGATTTCCCCGATCCTGTTTTTCCAAAGATTCCTATATGATAAGCTTCTCCTGCGCCGCCTTTATCAAAATGCTTAAACCACATTGGCAATTTTGGGCTTGAACCAAATACTTTACCTAGATAAAATATTTCATCCTTATATTGATGTAATATAGTATCTAAAAATTCATTAGTAGCTAAATTAACCCATGTGCCTGTAGAAGGTACAGTTCCAAGAATACTTGGGCTATATGTATCATCACCATTATCAGAAAAGACAGCGCTTATTGTCATCTGTCCTAAATGAGTATCTTGTTGCCCGCTTATTGGATTTACTTGCCCCCTTTGCCGTGCTAAAGAACGCATGGTAGGATCTTCTAACCATTGATTTCTTAACTGAATCTCCGTAATTTGGCCCATCGCATAATTGTCTTTACCATCTTGTAAAAATGAAAAATAAGCAAGTTCTCCAACTAATTTTTTATTTGTTGCTGTCCCTAAAACATCAAGTGATATTTCTGTTGTAGAAGATGGCGATCCTATTGTTCCAATTTTTTCAGCTTTTGCATTAATACTTTTTATGGACATTTTCAATTCCTCCCACTTTCAGTCCTATAACTATGCATTCCAAAGAATATATCACTAAGGTCTCCTTGGTAGTTATGAGCAATTTGAAGCGTTGCTGCTTGGCGAAATGCAGGCATTGCCAATCCTATGCTTTTTACCATCTTATCTGCCATATAGAGAGGATATGGCTCCATTATCCCCCCGCAACTACATTGATATTCTATACATTGTAATATCTTAGCTATTAAATCCTCATTGATTGCTGTCATTCTGTTAAGTTCTATTCTAAGGGCAGGGATATTGGGATTTGGCTTATAATATAATATTTCTACTGCATTTAATGCCTTATATAATTTATTAATTTTATTTTTATCATCAATTCCAGGCGTTTTGCTAAAATGCCACTCGCTTTTAGGCGGTTCTATTTCAATTGGGCCCAAAAATTCACCAGGTTCCATAATAAAAGTTAAGACAGCTCTATCGTCATATTCAAAGGGCCATATATTAGGGTACATTTTTTTTAATTCGCGCTTTGTTGTATATTTCGGTAAATATATCCAAGTTTTATCTGTCCTGCTATTGGTTAACAAATAATAATAACCTTCAAAAAATTTTGAAAAATTATCGTTAATATAATTTGATAAATTATCGTGCTGATAGGAAATTGTTGAATTTAATGCTTGATTCATATGAATTAATGGCGTAGTAAACGAGCCATCCATCATCACGATATCATGAGGAGCGTTTACGGCTATTTCCAATTCCATAGCCATCATTATACCTCTAGGCAAGCTATTAACGTCATGACACACTGTTTCCACAAAAGACAAATAATTAGGACCTTCCCAATATCTATTTTCCGAAGGAGGAGTAAAGCCTTCAATAGCAACAGCTGTAACCGCTACTATATCATTACTCAGCATTCTTTCAATTGCATATGCGCCATCCACAGCGCAACAAGTAGGTATAGACTGATAGCGAAGCGACGCCTTATTTCTTAGGATTTTATCATCAATAAGTCGCTGCCGTATTATTTTTTTCAAATTAGTCATATCCTGAAATTCTTGAGATAAGACATTACCTATATCTTTAATTTTATTAAGAAATTCTTCTACGAGCGCTTGTGGTAAATCTCCAAAAAATTTTTTTTCGTCCATTATAAAAACCCCTTATTAAGTGAATTAACAAAATCATCTATAAAATTGCCTGCATCAATTTCACGCCATTTATTTGATTTTAGAACTCTACCTAATAGCCAACGGTTTCTCCAAAACTCAAAAAGTTCATCAAATGTATAATTTTTATATATTGGTTCTTCTTCACGTGCTATAACTTCTTTTAAATTATGTACAAAAGAAAAAAGATAATATTCTCTTTTTATGCCATGATAAGTATAATTAGGTAACCCAAGTTTTCGACATGCAAGATTAATTAATTTGAGCTTTCTAGAGGGACCATTGCCATAGCCTCTCAAAGCGTTTATACCTAAATTATTTAAAAAAGATATTAACCTTTCATAAATATCATCCGGTATCTGAAATGAACCATATCCTTGTGTATAACCTAATTTCTCCGCAACATACTCTTGCTTGTATTTTAACCTATTATAAATACTACTCCTGCCAAAGGCGCTGGTCGTAGTGATAAATAATAAATCAGGCTCAATTACTCGATTTTCAATTAAAGTTTTACAATGTTTATATTTTTGGTTATAAGCGTTTCTTATTTCATTTGTAATTAAAGTTAAGGCTACCATTTTTCCCCCTAACATCTCATTATATGGGGGAAGAGCTCCAACTCTTTGCGCATACATGGACCTATTGACCCAATAATCTAATTCTTCATGAGGAATACCAAGACTTTTATCTCTTACAGCTTGTTTAAGAATTGGACTTTGCAAAGCTATTAATCCAAAAGGAGCATTATGAGCAACATCCCATAAAATAAAACGCATTTGCCTACCAAAAGGCCTTTGATATGGCATACTCCACCAAGCTAAGTTCCACCATTTAAATAATATTTCTTCTTGAGTATTAGTTAAAACAGGTCTTATTTCAAGTCTGATTTTGTATGGGTCAATATCTTTGCCTGAAATTAAAAATTTTTTTACGATTTTTTGATTTTTTTTTAAGAAGTTCGCATTTGACTTAATAATATTGTTTTTTGCTAAAATTTGAATTTTTTTTATTTCTTCTTTTGTTTTTGTTGATAATGAAAGCTTCTCTCCGCCATTTACAATAAATCCTTGCTGGCGTAAAAAATTTTGCAAATCGTTTCTTAATAAATTTTTTTCTTCCGTTAAATTATAAATGCTCATTTCTATTATATAAATTTATTATTTTATTATATTGTATCATTATATTATGTTTAAATCAAATATCTACAAATTGATTGATATTTTAAAAGCCCTTTCAAAACTTTGAAAGGGCTTTTCTCAATTTTAATTAATTTATAATTTACTTATTTATCTTTCCTCTATGGGTATATATTTCTTTCGTTCTTGGACGCTTCTGTAGGCAGGGCGTATGATCTTGCCCGCGTTTATTAATTCTTCCAATCTATGAGCGCTCCAGCCTACGATTCTGGATATAGCAAATATAGGCGTATAAAGCTCTGTAGGCAGGCCAAGCAT
>DATCJN010000028.1:0-7731 GCA_036562755.1 Clostridia bacterium
AATTTACAAATTGGAAATTTTCTTGATGTAAAAATTAACATTAATAATAAGATATATGAACTAATTCCATTAACAAAATCGGAAACCAAATGGCAAATTTTAGAAAAAGACTCTCAAGGCAATTTAATTGACCAGTACTCCTTTAAAGGCCTCGGGGCTTATGGCGGCATACTTCATAACCATTATGTCGTAATATACGATGATATTGACCAATACCTTGGTCAGCATAACCGGATTTGAATGCCTATTATAAAAAAACCTAATAATTTGTCTCCCTTTTCGTTCGTTTCCTTTTCGTTGCCTGTAATTTTCCCCTTTTTCACACTACTTTTGGTTGCCCATTCTCAGGACAATATGATATTAAAAGCCACTATATAATACAATGTATAGTGGCTTTTTGCTTTTTAAGTTAAAATGTCTCTTTTTATAATCATGCGCTTATATGTCCCAATAATTTTTGAGCAATGTATAAAAACATTTCTTAATAATTAAGAATGTTTGCTCTACTAGAAAACTTTTATTATAATGCTTATGAATGACATTTTCACGCCAAAGACTACAACAAATAATAACTTCTCTTAAAGAATTGAAAATATCTCAAAATAAAGGATTTAACCATGACTGTAGAAAAAATATCTTTTGGGGAATGGCAAGTTAATAGATTTTGCATTATTAATGCAGGATTTGATATTTTAGGTCTTGTTCATTTTGAGCATATTAAGCTAGAAGGTCATGACGAGCTTTTTGAACGCTATGGATTATGCAGCGGGTATAAAGAATTCTTTAGAGTCGTTAAAGTTACGGAAAATTTTGAAATTATCGTCATTAATGATAAGTCCGATTTTGAGTTTAAAAATAAAAAATTTTTTAGTTCAGATTTTGTTAACTACTTTTCCAAAAAATATTCAACAGAAAAAAGGCAGGAAGAATTGCAGCACTTTGAGTATCAAAAATTAAATTTACAAATTGGAAATTTTCTGGATGTAAAAATTAACATCAATAATAAGATATATGAACTAATTCCATTAACAAAATCAGAAACCAAATGGCAAATTTTAGAAAAAGACTCGCAAGGCAATTTAATTGACCAGTACGCCTTTAAAGGCCTTGGGGCTTATGGCGGCATACTTCATAACCATTATGTCGTAATATACGATGATATTGACCAATATTATCAAACTACGCGAGAAAATTTTGGCTATTCCAATATGTTAATAATAAAATAGTTAAAACTTTTTTAATCCTTAGCCGCTAAAAAGCGGCTTTTTTTACTCTAAATTATTAAAATTCCAAAGATAATTAAATACAAAATAATAAGGCTTATATTTTCATATAAGCCTTAAAAAGATAATCGACAAACCGTAGCTAGATTATTATGTTTTTCTAGCCAAGCGCCATTGCTCAAGCTTTAGATTTTAATTTTTTTAGAACTTAAAATTGCTGATAAATTCCTTGAAGTTCTAAAATTTTCTTGCCTAAATCGGTGCGGTCGTAAGGAATGTTGGTCTCAACCAAAAAATAAGTTGATCTTAATTTTTTGTTCCTCTTCATCAGAATCTCGCCCCGTTTAGCGTGCTCCAACAACTCCATCATTTCGGGTTGGATAATTTTTTCCAGTTGTTTTTGCGACCAAATTGACTGGCCTGCCGCTACTTTCTTTAGTTCCTCCTCAACTAAAGCGATAACCTCGTTTAAAGTTTTTTTAAACTCTTCTACCCTGGTCATTTCAACTCCTTTTTGCCAAATATTTTAAAGCTATAATGTTTTTTAAAAGAAAGAGTTCAAATATATATTTAAAGGTCAAAAATTTCTTAAAGAAAATTATTAAATTAATATTTATATTGTTAATATAATTCTATCATAAATTATCAATATAAACAATATGTAAGCCGTTTTTATCGTTTCATATGGTATTATATACGATTTTAAAAAAAATTCAATATATATATTCAAAATTATTTATATAAAAATAAGTCCATATACATGGACTTATTTTATAGGGAGGGATTATGATTTTTATTAGCCTAATTTCAAAACCTTACACAAAATCTTATACCCTAAAACCATAGCCCATCCCCTGAATCTCCATGGCATCAGGTTGGTTATGGCGGGATAAGAAAAATGCCTTATCTTGCGATATAGTCTTAGATCTCGTCCTTTAAAATATTGCCAAAATTCCTTATAATCTCTTCGTCTTTCGGGCGAGTCTTCAGCTCCCATAAATAATAACGTATTCATCGCTATTGTGCCTATATAATGCAGCATATAATTTTTTAAAGGCTTAGGGAGCTTGATAATATCTTCGTAACTATAAGCGTCTATAATTTCTTTCATTACCCTAACATGTTGGGCGTAGCGCTTTACAAGATTGTTTATGTTTACCGATTGGTCGCTGCGTCCGATAAAGTAATGATATAAGTCTATATCCATATAAAACAGCTTGCGCGTATATGGCAGCGGCTTATAGGCCAGGATATTATCCACATAAAAAGTATGCTCGGGCAAAACTATGCCGCTTTCCCTTAGAGATTGAGTCTTATAGACGAGCGCGTGTATCGACATAACATTCGCAATGGGAAAGTTTTTGACTTCGTCCCAAGTAAATACTCTATCTTTGGGCATTAAACGGCTGTATTTAATTCTCTTTTGGGTATTGTCGGCGACATGTTCATAGACATAATCGCAAATAATTAAGTCGGGTAAGTTGCCTAAAGCCCAAACATTGTTTAATGGCGTTAAGCAGCTTTTTTAAGGCGTCCGCGTCCAGCCAATCGTCCGAATCGACAACTTTATAATATAGTCCCGTAGCCAGTTCTAAGCCCTTATTTACGCCCGAGCCGTGACCGCCGTTTTGTTTATGGACAACTCTGACTATACGGGGATATCTTCGCCTATACTCGTTAGCAATGGCGGGGGTCGAGTCGCTCGAACCGTCATTGACGATTATGATTTCGACTTCTCCCCCGCCGATTAATAAAGAGTCTAAGCATTTTCTCATATAAGCTTCAGAGTTATAGCACGGAACGCCAAAAGTTATTAACTTCATAACAGTCCGTTAATTATTCTTGAGCTTTTTCGGGTTCTGCCTTCTTTTGCTTAAAGATCAACTTAAATATCGGGAAGAATACCCAGAAGGATATTGCGCAGTTGATTATCATAGTGATAATGTCTGCCAGCAAGTTTCCGAAGTTGCCCATCTTCCAAGTATTTATGAACAAGTTGTAAATAGGCGCCTTGTAGAAGCCTTGAGCTACCGCAGCTATAATGGTGATTGCGATATACGCAATTACATACCACATAGCAGACCACCAAACATTGTTGTTCGCCTTAAAGGTTATATTTCTTTGAGCGAAGAAGTTGATTACTTGAGCTATTCCCAAAGTGATTTGAACAGCCAAGAAATAAGCAAGTCCTCCGCCGCCTCCATCTATAATTCTGCCTTTAGCATAATTGAATACGTAGTAGTCCGAACCATCAAAGTTTTTGCCAACTTGCCATATCTGGAAGTTAATGTTAACCAAGCTTGTGTTATCAAATATAGCCTTAAATACAGGCATCATGATAAGCTGCAAAACGGTTACGCCGTTGCTTAACATAAAGAATACCAAAAATTGAGCGATGTTAGGGTGCTTGGTTTTAAACTTTGTCCAAACATTGGCGCACCATCTAAAGAATTTCCAATTGCCTATTTTGGTAAAAAATTGTTTTACCTTGCCAGGCTTTTTTTCGGTCTCAGTTGCCGGTTCAACGGCAACATTTTTTTCTAGATCATTACTCATTTTTTTTCTCCCCAAAAATTATTTAAAATTTTAGCTTTCCTAATTTTTTCTTTTTGCGACCTTCTTTTAAGAACATGGACAATCCTTTGAAGAATTTACCGTTAAACATTACGATTAATCCTTGCAATTGTCCCCAGCTTATTATTCCGCCGCCGAGGCGAGATAAAGCTCTTAAAGGATTGTAATATACGCCCATTATCAGCACGTTAGCGGTGCTCTTATTGCCGATAGCTTTTAAGAGATTGATAGCCAGTTTTATAGCTCCGCCAAACAGCCTTCCCGTCCAGCCGGGCGCGTATCTCAACATTGCCACAGGCGTATAAGTGTCAACCTTAATCCTCTTTTTCTTATAGAACTCAAAATGAGGATTAGGAAGTTCGCGTCCTAGTAGCGTCTTGAATTCGGAGTCGTTTACGTTTTTAACATCGCAAGCGAAGTATGAAGGCAATTTTTCTTTGTCATAAACGCCGTCCGCCTTGACTCCGTCAACATGCAATTTGCCTTGCAATCTAATGTCTTTTGAAGAAGCGCCGATAGATATAGTATAATCGCCCTCTTCAACTTCCCACTTATTGCTTGCGACATTGAAGAATCTAAAGGTCTTGTCGTCAAAAGGAATCTCAACGGTCTTGGTTTCGCCGACTTTCAAGAATACCTTTCTGAAGCCCTTTAGCTCTTTTTTAGGACGGAATATCTTACTGTTTTCCAAGCTTATGTATAATTGAGCTATTTCTGCGCCGTCGTATTTGCCGATATTGGTTATCTTGAATTTTACGCCTTTATCGGATACTTCTAAGTCAGAATATTGGAACTTCGTATAGCTTAAACCGAATCCGAAAGGATACCTTACGTCAACATTTGCGGTATCGTAATATCTGTATCCTACAAAAATGCTCTCTCTATATTCGGACGTCTTTTCTCTGCCAGGGAAGTAATTAGATGAAGCGCAATCGCTATATCTATAAGGCAAGCTTTCCGCCAATTTTCCGGAAGGGTTAACCTTTCCTGTTAGAACATTAAGTACGGCTCTTGCGACTGCTTGACCGCCCAAATACGCATGAACCAAAGCGTCTGCGGAATCCGCAAAATCCATTTCTATTGCGGAACCGCAAGATAATACTACGACAATCTTTTTGCCTAGTTTCTTGAGTTCGTTTAGCAAGTCAATTTGGTTTTGAGGCAAGAGCATGTTGGATCTGTCCAGACCTTCGGTTTCGGTGACTTCGTCCAAGCCAAGATACAACAAAATGGTATCGGCTTTTTTAGCCAATTTAACTGCCTTCTTCATTAGCCCTTTGTTGCGCTTGCCGTATCTATTGAAGCCTTGTTCAAAGCCCACAAAATCCAAATCGTATTTGTCTATATTTTCAAGGGTGTTTTCAAGCTTTGAAGGATTTACTACTGACGAGCCTGCGCCTTGATAACGAGGATTTTTAGCAAAATCGCCTATTATGGCAACTTTTTCTTTCGATTTTAAAGGCAAGGCGTCGTTTTCGTTCTTTAACAAAACGATAGCGTCTTCGCATGCGCGGCGAGCTACTTCATGATGCCCCATTAGATCTACTTTAAGACCTTGAGCTTTTTCAAGCGTTTCGTTAGTCTGGAATATTAGGGTTAATAGTCTATCTACGGCCTCGTCAACCACTTTTTCATCAAGTTTGCCCTCTTTTACGGCGGCTACAATCTCTCTATCGGTTTCGCCCGCGGTGGTAGGCATTTCTAATTCGTTGCCGGCTAATAAGCCTTTTACGCGGTCGTCAGCGCCGCCCCAGTCGGTAACAACAACGCCCTCAAATCCCCATTCGCCTCTTAAAATATCTTTCAAAACTTTTGTGTTTTCATTTGCGTAAACACCGTTGATTTTATTATAAGAGGACATTACGGTTTTAACTTTACCCTCTTTCACGGCGATTTCAAAAGGCTCTAGGTAAATTTCTCTTAAAGCGCGTTCATCCACAACGGAATCGCTTATCATTCTTAGCGTTTCTTGGTTGTTAGCGGCAAAGTGCTTGATACAGGAAGCTACGCCGTTGGATTGAATTCCCCTTACAAACGCGGCAGCCATTTTGCCGGCAAGGTAAGGGTCTTCGCTGAAATATTCAAAGTTTCGTCCGCATAAAGGGTTGCGCTTTATGTTAATTCCCGGACCTAATAAAACGTTTACGTGCTGGCTTACCGCTTCTTTACCTAAGCATGTAGCCATCTCTTCGCACAACTCAGGATTCCAGCTGTTAGCCATTGCGGCTGCGGTAGGGAAGCAAGTTGCGTTATAGCTAGGGTTTAATCCTAGATGGTCGGAAGCCGCTATTTGCTTTCTTATTCCGTGAGGACCGTCAGCCAAGAAAATACTCTTAATTCCATATTTAGGAAGGTCTTGAGTTTGCCAAAAGTCTTTTCCTGATAATAGCGATGCTTTCTCTTCTAAAGACATTTTAGAAATGATATCTGCATACTTCATAAAATCACCAATTATATTTTTTTACACCTTTTATACCATATCACAATTTACAAATATAAGACCATTATTTTCATAATCTGTATATAATGGCGCATATTTTGCACGCGTTGACATATGGTTTTCGCAAGAAAAATTGTATAGAAAAACCTTCGAAAAATCGAAGGTTTTTCTATATCAAATGACTTTTAGTACATTATTATTTTGCTTTTGCCTGTTTAAAGGCTTTTCTGATAGCAAATACGCCCCAAACAGTTAGACCAACGAATAATACGCAGTCAACAACAATTAAGAGGATTTGCCACCAAGGCATGTAGTAGCCAATAATATTTACGTTATTAACTATAGACGAGCCTGCGCCTTGATAGCGGGGATTTTGAGCAAAATCGCCTATTATGGCAATTTTTTCTTTGCTCTTTAAGGGCAAAGCGTTATTGTCGTTTTTCAGCAAAACAATCGCCTCTTCGCACGCGCGGCGCGCCATCTCGTGATGCGCTTGTTCGTCTAGCTCCAAATCAGCTATTTTGGATAAAGCTTGGTTAGTTTGGTTTATTAAAGTCAATAACCTATCAACCGCTTCGTCCAATGTTTTTTCGTCTAACTTGCCTTCTTGGATTGCGGCTATGATTTCTTTGTCGGTTTCGCCCGCTGTAGTGGGCATTTCCAAATCATTGCCAGCTATGAGACCTTTTACTCGATCGTCGGCGCCGCCCCAATCGGTAACGACAATGCCGTCAAAGCCCCATTCTTCGCGCAATATTTGGCGCAATAGCTCTATATGCTCATTTGTATAAGTTCCGTTGAGTTTGTTGTAAGCGGACATTACCGTCTTAACTTTGCCTTCTTTGACAGCCATTTCAAAAGGCTGCAAATATATTTCTCTTAAAGTTCGTTCATCCACAATGGAATCTGTTACCATTCTGCAATATTCTTGGTTATTGACCGCGAAATGCTTAACGCACGCAGAGACGCCGTTGGATTGTATGCCCCTTACATAAGCCGCCGCCATTTTGCCCGCTAAGTATGGGTCTTCGCTAAAATACTCAAAATTACGCCCGCATAAAGGATTGCGCTTGATGTTAATGCCCGGTCCTAACAAAACATTAACTTGCTGCCATACGGCTTCTTTGCCCAAATGCTGAGCCATTTGTTCGCAAAACTCAACATTCCAGCTGTTTGCCATTGTCGCTGAAGTGGGAAAACATGTGGCTTTTAGGCTGGGGTTAAGCCCCAAATGGTCTGCTGCCGCAGCTTGTCTTCATATCCCGTGCGGTCCGTCCGCCAAAAACATGCTTTTTATGCCGTATTTTTCAATATCTTGCGTCTGCCAAAAATCCTTGCCTGACATCAGCGACGCTTTTTCTTCTAATGTCATTTTGCTTATAATTTCCACATTTTTCATAATATCACCAAATTTTAAAAGTCGTTATAATCTCTTTAATACAAGATATCATAGTTATTATTTTTAGATTTAATTATTACATAATTTGTTATTTC